>NZ_JAWLCN010000013.1 GCF_041687135.1 Vulgatibacter sp.
GTTCCACCCGTTCCCATCCCGAACACGGAAGTTAAGCCCCTCATCGCCGATGGTACTGCACGGGAAACCGTGTGGGAGAGTAGGACGCTGCCGGATTTTATTTTGCGAACCCCCGAACCGCCCAGTGCGGCTCGGGGGTTTCGCCTTTTAAGTCCCCGGGCTCCGACGAGCTTTGCGGGGCCCCGCCAGCCCTCGGGAGGTACCTGGTGTCCAAGCCCTACGATCCGCGCGACCGCTTCTACAAGAAGGCCAAGCAGGAAGGTCTCCGCGCGCGCTCCGCCTTCAAGATCGAGGAGATCGCCCAGCGCGCGCAGCTCTTCCGCCGCGGCATGGCGGTCCTCGACCTGGGCGCCGCCCCAGGCGGCTGGCTGCAGATCATCTCCCGGCAGATCGGGCCCGAAGGGGTCGTGGTGGGGATCGATCTCCAGCCGATCAAGGGCATGGGGCCCAACGTCCGCACCGCGGTGCTGGACATCTACGCCCCCGATCTGCGGGAGAGGCTCCGGGAGCTCCACGACGGCAGCTATGACGTGGTCACGTCCGACATGGCCCCCAAGACCACCGGGGTGAAGACGACCGACGAGGCCCGCTCACTCGATCTGGCGGAGCACGCGCTCCACCTCTGCGCCGAGCTCCTCAAGCCTGGTGGCTCCTTCGTCGCCAAGGTCTTCGAGGGCGGTGGATTCGAGGGCTATCTCCGGCAGGTGCGGGCCGCCTTCTCGAAGGTCAAGCTGGTGCGCCCCGAAGCGACCCGCGGTCGTTCCTTCGAGATCTTCGTGGTGGCGCAGGGGCATCGACCGGCGCCGCCCGCTTCGACGCCCTGACCGCAGCCCGCGAAGCGCAGGGAGCAGGCGGGTATGGACTTGCAGGCTGCGAGCCCGGAGAGGCGTCCGGGCGCTCGCCGGCGGGGAAGGATGTACGCCCCCTACCGCGTTTTCGAAGGGGGTGGTCGACCCTATTGAAGAAAGCGGGACGGGCTGCGTCTATTCGGGTGTCCGTTTTCGCCAGCCCGAGGTGATTCCCATGGCTCGTCGCTCCCTATCGCTCGCGTTGGCGGGCACCCTTGCCGCCTTGCTGGTCGCCCCCATGGGCGCCGCTGCGCAGGAGGCGGAGACCGATCAGCTCCCCCCCTATGCAGCCGAGGAGTGGGAAGCAGCGCAGGACGCCGGCTACGGCGACCCCGTCGCGCAGGCCCAGCAGATCCCGCCGCCGCCCGAAGGCATCTCCCGCGCCGAAGCGGTTCCCTACTCAGAGCGCGATCGCGGGGACGTGCAGTTCGACGATTTCTACCAGGGGCTCGCCGACCACGGCACCTGGGTCGAGACCCCCGAGTACGGCTACGTCTTCATCCCCGACCGGCAGTCGCAGGTGCAGGATTGGCGGCCGTACGTCTACGGCCGCTGGATCTGGACCGACTACGGCTGGACCTGGGTCTCCGAGGAGCCGTTCGGCTGGGCCACCTACCACTATGGCCGCTGGACGATGCTGCCTTCGTTCGGCTGGGCCTGGGTCCCCGGTTATACCTGGGGTCCTGCGTGGGTCGCCTGGCGCTACGGTGACGCGGCCATCGGCTGGGCGCCGCTCTATCCCGGCTACGTCGCCTGGACCGCGAGCTATCCCGTCTACACCAGCCACTGGGTCTACATCGGGCCGACCTATTTCTACTCGCATCCGGTGCACGTCCACCACTACGCCTACCACCGTTCGAGCTACTACCACCGGCACACCCACTGGGCCTCGAACTGGCATGGCCACGGGCACGGCGGCCGCAGCCGCGGCAGCGGCTACGTCTACGCCGGTCCGCCTCGGACCTACGTGGAGCGCCATTCGCGGACGAGGGTCCAGACCACCGCGCTCACCAACGCCCAGCGTCCGACGGCCCGCGGTATCGACCTGCCCGGCGGCAAGGCGCCGCGCCAGATGTCGGTCTACCGGCCCGAGCTGAGCAAGAGCAACCTCGCGGCCCAGCGGACCGCCGGGCGGGTCCGGGTGCCGGAGAACGTGCGTGCACCGAAGGGTGTCGGCTCGGGCCTCGTCGCCCCGCAGCAGGTCAACCGCGGCAGGCTCGCCAACGAGAGGGCCACGGCCCCCGGCCAGATCCGCACCCCACGCGCCGGCGCTGTGGACCGCCAGGGCGCACCGCAGCTCGGCAACGGGGCGCAGCGCGCCGTACCCCGGAGCGGTGCAGCACCGCAGGCGGTGGAACGCAGGGGCGGCAATCGCATCGAGTCGCCGCGGGTCCAGCAGCAGAACGTCCCGACGCCGCGCGCTGCCCCGGCCCCCCGGGCCCCGCAGGTGCAGCGGTCGGCGCCCAGCCGCGTGGTTCCCCAGCGGAACCTCCCGGCGCCGCGCCAGCAGGTGACCCCGCGCAACGTGCCCAGCCCCCAGCGTCTGGCGCCCCGGGGCAATACGCCGAGCGTGCAGCCCCAGCGGGTCAATCCCCCGCGGGTTTCCGCACCCCGGTCGGTGGCGCCGCGCGGCAGCAATTCGAAATCTTCGCCGCCCCCGGCAGTGAAGACCCCGCCTTCGAAGGTTGCCCCGCGGTCCTCGGCGCCGCGGATCGCACCTCGCGCCACCGCCCCCCGCTCCGCCCCCTCGGCCCCCCGGCCGTCCGGGAACGTCCGGCGCGGCAACTGAGCGGGCAACCGGAGCCTGGCAGACACGCAGCCGCCTCGAGCCCTGGGCTCGAGGCGGCCTTTCTATGGTCAGCGCTCCGGCGCCGGTTCGAGGCGCTCGCGACGGAGGAAGATCCGCAAGGCGATGATCGCCGCCCCGGCGAGGAGCACCGCCGCGCTGAGGAAGGGCGTGCTCCAGGGCAGGAAGGCGAGCTCCACCCCGCCCACCGCAAGCACCGGCGCCGCGCCACCCAGATCGTAGGCGACGCCGCCGAGGAGAGGGCCGACGATCCGCGCCAGGCTGCCCACGCTCTGGTTCACGCCGAGGACGCGCCCCTGCTCGTGGGCGCCGGCATTTCGGGAGACGAGGCCGGAGAGCGCCGGGCTCTGCAGCCCGTTGCCGACGGCGAGCACGGTGCAGGCAAGCACTAGCTGCGCCAGGCTCCTTGCGCCGGCGATGAGGAGCAGGCCGCAGGTGAGCAACACCGTGCCCGCCAGCAGGATCGAGGGCTCGTCGAGCCGCTTGCGCAGCGGCCGCAGCAGGCCGCCCTGCACCAGCGCCAGCACCACGCCGATCCAGGCGAAGAGCAGGCCCGCCTCCCTGGTGCCGTAGCCGAAGCGCTTCTCCGTGTAGAGGGCGAAGGTGGTCTCCAGCTGTGCGAAGCCCACCGTCGCGAGGAAGAAGAGGAGAAAGAGCAGCGGCAGCACGGGGTGGCCGAGCGCCCCGCGGAACGTCTCGAGACGGGAGCCGCGGCGGGCAGCGGCAGCTGCCCGGGCCTCCGCCGGCAGCGATTCCGGGAGGAGGAAGAAGGCGAGGCCGAGGTTGAGGGCCGAGAGGGCCGCTGCCGCCAGCGCCGGCGCCGCCAGTCCGAGGGTGGCGAGGATGCCGCCCACCGCAGGCCCGAGGACGAAGCCGAGGCCGAAGGCTGCGCCGAGCAGGCCCATGCCCTGCGCCCGCTTCTCCGGTGGCGTGACGTCGGCGATGTAGGCCTGCGCCGTGCCGATGTTGGCGTTCGCCATGCCGGCGAAAGCCCTGGCGAGGAAGAAGACCACCAGGTTGGTGGAGAAGGCGAAGAGGAGCATCGCCAACACGTTGCCGGTGATGCTCACCAGCAGCACCGGCCTGCGCCCGATCCGATCGGAGAGGCGGCCCCAGAACGGCGAGAAGAGAAATTGCATCGCCGAGTACGCCGTCATCACCACGCCGACCTCGAAGCCGCTGGCCCCGAGCTCCTGCGCGAAGAAGGGGAGCAGGGGAATCACGAGGCCGAAGCCGAGGAGGTCGAGAAAGACGGTGAAGAAGAGTACGGCCAGGGGCGATTTTCCGTGCCGCATCGAGCCTCCATCGCGGGACCGCGGAGCGGCCCCATCCCTGCAACCGAAGCGACCACCGACGCGTAGCGCTCTAATCCCTGCGCCGGGGCGCGGTCAAAGAGAAAGGCCAGCGAATTCGGGCAGGCAGCCATCGCGCCGCGCCCGAAAGGTGTCCGCCGGCCGACTTGACCGGGCCGGGGGAAGGGGTTATTCCCCGCGGTCGCACGTGACGAGCGCGCCGACCGGAGCCGTCCCGCGGATCCGAACAGCGCCACGACCTCGAGCCTGCCGGCGATCCGGCTCTTTCCTGCTCGTGGACGCGCCCGCCGTCGCAGGCGAATCCGGCCCCATCCCGGGCCGGCGGAGGTGACCGGAGTGAGGGTCGTTGCCGCTGCGGAGAGCACGACGAACAGCGCCGAGCTGGTGCGCGACCTCGTCGCGCTGACCAAGCCGCGGATCACCACCATGGTGCTGGTGACCACCGCCGGCGGCCTCGGCCTCGCTCCGGGCGAGCTGTCCTGGCAGAAGCACCTGCTCACCATCCTCGCCACCGGCCTGGTGGTCAGCGCCGCCAGCACGCTCAACAACTATCTGGAGCGCGACACCGACGCGTTGATGAACCGCACCAGGCGGCGGCCCCTCGCTGCAGGGCGTCTCGCGCCGCAGGTGGCGCTCGCCTTCGGCCTCCTCCTCGCGGCCCTCTCGATCCCGGCCTTGACCTTCTTCGTCCATCCGCTGCCCGGGCTCCTCGCCTTCATCGCCTTCGTGAGCTACGTGTGGCTCTACACGCCGATGAAGCGGATGAGCACCGACGCGCTCCTCGTCGGCGCGGTGCCCGGGGCGATGCCCCCGCTCATCGGCTGGACGGCGGTGACCGGCGCCCTCGACCTGCCCGGCCTCGTCCTCTTCTCCATCCTCTTCGTCTGGCAGCTGCCGCACTTCCTCGCCATCGCGCTCTATTGCGCCGAGGACTATGGCAGGGGCGGCCACAAGGTCTTCCCGCTGGTGCGCGGCGAAGCGGCGACGAAGCGCTGGACGGTGATCTGGTCGGTGGCGCAGCTCGCGGTCTCGCTGCTCCTCCTGCCGCTCGGCGTCGCGGGCTGGTTCTATGGCGTCGCCGCGGCCCTCTCCGGCAGCGCCTACCTCGCCTTCGCCATCTACGGCCTCGGACGGGATCTCGGCAGGAACTGGTCGCGCCGACTGATGCTCGGCTCGATCCTCTACCTCTGCGTGATCTTCTTCGCGCTCGCCATCGACTCCTGGCTGTGAGAGGGCTCCGTACCGCAGCAGGCCTCGTCCTCGCCTCGGCGCTGATCGCGGTGCCGATCGCGTGGTTCCTCCTGCCGGAGCCGCCGCCGCTTCCGTCGCTCTACCCGATGCCGGCCTTCTCGCTCACCAGCGAGCAGGGCAGGCCCTTCGGCGCTGCGGACGTGCAGGGCAAGGTGGTGGTGGCCAATTTCATCTTCACCTCCTGCCCGACGGTCTGCCCGCTCCTCACCGCCCACATGGCGAAGATCCAGGAGCGGTTCGCAGCGGAGGACCGGGTCCACCTGCTCAGCTTCTCGGTGGATCCGAAGAACGACACGCCGGCGAAGCTCCAGGGCTTCGCCGCGCAATACCGGCAGGATCCCGCGCGCTGGACCTTCCTCACCGGCGAGCTCGCCGCGGTGGAGACGGCGATCGAGAAGGGCTTCAAGATCCACATGGACGGCGCGGGCGATCCGGAGGCGACGGCCTTCGACATCGTCCACGGCGAGCACTTCGTCCTCGTGGATGCGAAGGGCACGATCCGCGGTTATTACCAGCCGTCCCACGAGGAGCTCGAGCGCCTCGCCGGCGACGTCGAGCGGCTCCTCGCGGAGCCTTGAGCCGGGCTCCGAGTCCCC
Organism: Vulgatibacter sp.; assembly: GCF_041687135.1. NCBI lineage: Bacteria > Pseudomonadati > Myxococcota > Myxococcia > Myxococcales > Vulgatibacteraceae > Vulgatibacter > Vulgatibacter sp. The sequence continues at coordinate 5,816 of NZ_JAWLCN010000013.1, forward strand.
GGAGTCCCCGAGCCCCCGAGACCACGATGCCCATCGCTGCCTACCTGCCGATCCTCAACGCGATCCTCAACGCCAGCGCGGCGCTGCTCCTCGTCCTCGGCTTCGTCGCCATCAAGCGGGGGCAGCGGGAGCGCCACAAGCGCTTCATGCTCGGCGCCTTCGGCGCGTCGACCCTCTTCCTCGCCTCCTACCTCACCCGGTTCGCGCTCACGGGCACCACGCGCTTTCCGGTCGAGGGCGGCTGGAAGTGGTTCTACCTGGCAATCCTCTTCAGCCACATGTTCCTCGCCATCGGCCTCCTGCCGATGGTGATGCGGACGCTCTGGCTGCCGTGGAAGGGGCGCTACGAGCAGCACCGGCGCATCGCCCGCTGGACCTTCCCGGTCTGGGTCTACGTCTCGGTGACCGGCGTGGTGGTCTATTTCATGCTCTACCACCTGCCGGGAATGCTCTGATCGAGTTGCCCGCCGCGGGCGCTGCTGCCACCTTCCGCCCATGGGCACGTCGAGCGAGGTCGCGACGGTCCGGCGCCTGCCGGACAGCGATGCGGATGGCCGGAAATCGCTGGGGATGAGCCTCTTCCTGCTCTCCTCCACCATGGCCTTCGGCGGCCTCCTCCTCCTCTACGGCATCCTCCGCGCCGACGCGCCCAATTGGCCGCCGCCCGGTGGCAGGGTGCTGCCCCTCGGCCTCGCCAGCGCTGCAACCGCCGCCATCGCCGGCTCCTCGGCGGCGCTGCACCTGGGCTACCGGGCGCTGCTCCGCGCACGGGCGCCGCTCCTGCTCCCCTGGCTCCTCGCCGCCATCTGCCTCGGGCTCCTCTTCGTCGCCCTCGAGATCGCCCTCTGGCTCCAGCTCTGGGGCGCGGGCTTCGTCCTCGGCAACCGCCACGCCGGCGCCTTCTACACCCTCACCAGCTTCCACTTCGCCCACGTGGCCATCGCCCTGGGGCTGCTCGCCTGGCTCGTGCCCGGCGCGCTCCGCCAGCGCTACCACGCCCGGGAGAACGTCCGCGTGCGGCTCGTCGGCCGCTTCTGGCACTTCCTCGGGATCAACTGGCTGCTGCTCTTCGCCGCCTTCTTCCTCTGGTAAGCCGGGCCGTCAGGCCCGGAGCCCGTCGAGGACCGAGATCCGCGCCGCCTTGAGCGCCGGGAGCAGCCCTCCGATCAGCCCCATCCCGATCCCGAAGGCCACCGCGGCGAAGAGGATCCCCGCCGTCGGCGCGAAGCCGAAGGAGACTTCGGAGAAGGTGTCGAAGTTCACGGTCCGGATCTCCACCCAGCGCATGAAGAAGGCGCCCACCGCACCGAGGATCCCGCCGGCTGCCCCGAGGAGCGCCGACTCCACCACCACGCTGCCCAGCACACTGGTGCGCCGGAAGCCCACCGCCCGCATCATCGCCAGCTCGCGGACCCTGGCGGCGACCTGCGCGTACATCGTGATCATCGCCCCGAGGATCGCGCCCACGCCGAAGACCAGCGAGACGAAGAGGCCGAGCACGCGGATGAAGGTCGCCATCCCCTGCGCCTGCTCCGCCCAATAGTCGTCCTCCGGCGTCGCCTCGAGGGTGAAGCGGACGTCGCCCTCCACCCGCAGCGCCAGCTGGTCCCGCTGCTCGATCGAGGGCGCGCGCACGACGATCGAGCTGAAGCCCTGGCGCTGGAAGGCGCTGCGGAGCGCGTCGCCCCAGGCCCAGATCTCCGACTCCAGGGCGCTCCCCTCCGCGGCGATCACGCCGACCACCGGCCAGCGCTGGTTGGCGAAGCGGAGCTCGCCGCCGACGAAGGCGCCGGGGCTGCGCCCGACGATCCCCGTCCCGATCGCCACCTCGTAGCTCCCGGGGCGGGGCGCGCGGCCCTCGACGATTCGCACCGCCGGCCGCAAGGCGAGGCTGGCGCCGTCGATGCCGCGGGCGGTGGCGTTGGTGAAGCGATCGTCGCCGCGGGGCAGGGCGACGATCACCACCGTCTCCCCGGCAGCGAGGCTCTGGCCGCCGGTGGAGGTGGCCACCTCGGGCCAGGACGCGATCACCCGCAGCGCGTCGCGCTCCACGCCGCTGGCGATCTCGTTGTCGGCGCCCTCGCGGAGGAGGACGAGGTTGTCGGGATCGCCGCCTGCCTCCAGTGCGCTCTCGATGCCGTTGGAGAGCATCAGCACCGCGGCGAAGACGAAGACCACGAGCCCCAGGCCGATCACCGTGGCTGCGGTGGAGAGCCGCCGGGCGAGGAGGCTGCGCCAGCTGTAGAAGACGGGGATCATCTACGCCACCTCTCGCAGGCCTTCGGCGATGGCGAGCCGCGAGGCCCGCAGGGCGGGGAGGGCGCCCGCGGCGAGGCCCACCAGCAGCGCCGCTGCCGCAGCGAGGATCACCGTGCCGGCGCGGACCCGGATCTCCGGCAGCGTCCCGAACTGCTCCTGGACGATCCCGGCGAAATTCTCGATCAGCGGCGGCGCCAGCAGGGTGCCGAGGGCCGCTGCGACCAGGCCGATGAAGAGCGATTCGAGCAGCACCAGGGCGAGGACGTGGCGGCGGTGGAAGCCCAGCGCCCGCAGCGTGGCGAGGTCGCGGGTCTTCTCGCGGACGCCCATCGCCAGCGTGTTGCCCACCACCAGCAGGATGATGAGCAGCACCACGTAGGAGACGATCTCCACCGCGGAGAGGATCGCGGAGGACATGGCGACGAAGGAGAGCTGGAAGGAGCGCTCGCTCTCGGTCTTCGTCTCCCAGGGGCTGTTGGCGAACATGGCGTCGACGCTGCGCGCCACCTGCACGGAGAGCGCCGGATCGTCGATCCGCAGGGCGAAGTAGCCGACGTAGTCCTGCTGGCTCTCCTCCACCCGCTCGTTGAGGCAGCGGTAGCCGAAGGCGAGCACGGTGGTGTCGACGTTGGGGCTGCGCCCCTCGTAGATCCCGCGAATGGTGAAGTCCCAGGTGCCCGGGTAGATCGAGCCCTCCAGCGTCACGCGATCGCCGACCTGCCAGCCGAAGCGGTCGGCGAGCTTCCTGCCCACCATCGCCCCGCAGGGATCGGCCCGCCACGCGGCGATCTCCTCCTCCGGTGCGACGTACTCGTCGTAGACCTCGAGGTAGGTGGCCGAGTCGACGAAGACGTTGGGGAAGAAGTCGCTGCGCTCCTCGCTCAAGGCGCCGCCGAACCAGCCCGCGTAGCTCACCGCGCTCACCCCGGGCACGGCGGCGATGCGCTGCAGGTAGGCGAGGGGAAGCTCCTGGGTGAGGCCGGTCTTGTTGCGCACGATGAGCCGATCCGCCTGCGCGCCGGCGACCCCCGCGTACCAGAGGTCGATCACCGTCTGCAGGAAGATGAAGGCCACCACGCCCACCGTCGCAGCGAGCACGGTGAGGGCGAGGCGCAGCGGGTTGCGGCCGAGATCCCGCAGGGCGAGGCGCGCGAAGGTCACGCGAGCGCCCCCTTCTCCAGGATCCGCATCGTCTCGGCGCGCTCGGCCGCGTGGGGATCGTGGGTCACCATCACGATCGTCTTCCCCAGGTCGCGGTGGAGGGAGTCGAGCAGGTCGAGCACGATGCCGGCGGAGGTGCGGTCGAGATCGCCGGTCGGCTCGTCGGCGATGACGAGATCGGGATCGGTGACCAGCGCCCTGGCGATGGCGACGCGCTGCTGCTCGCCGCCGGAGAGCTGCGGCGGCTTGTGGCTCGCGCGGGGGCCGAGGTTCACCGCGTCGAGGGCCGCCGCCACGTGGACCCGCCGCTCCTCGCGGGAGAGCGGGGTGAGCAGCAGCGGCAGCTCCACGTTCTCCGCCGCGGTGAGCACGGGCAGCAGGTTGTAGAACTGGAAGATGAAACCCACGTGCCGCGCCCGCCAATCGGCGAGCGCCCCCTCGTCCATCCGCGCCAGGTCCTGTCCTGCCACCTCGACCACGCCGGCGGTGGGGCGGTCGAGGCCGGAGATCAGGTTGAGCAGCGTCGACTTGCCGGAACCCGACGGGCCCATGAAGACCTCGAAGGCGCCGGTGGGGATGTCGAGATCGATGCCCTGGAGCACGGGGATCTCCACGTCGCCGCGGCGGTAGACCTTGGAGACACCGCGCAGCCGCACGATCGGCGGGCGCGCCTCGCTCGCGGCCGCGCCGATCACGACGCCTCCCGCACCTGGACCCGGGCGCCGCCCCGGAGCCGCTCCCCCGGCGCCACCACCACCCGCGTGCCCGCCTCCGGTCCCTGCGCCAGCGAAACCTCCTCGCCGACGCGCGCTTCCACCTCCACCGGCACCTGCTCCACCCGCTCGGACTCGATCACGAAGACCACCTGCTCGCCGTCGCGCTCGACGACGGCGCTGGCGGGAACCCGGAGCCGCGCATCCGCCTGCAGCTGCTGCGGATCGAGCGGCTTCTCGAGGAAGGAGATCTTCGCGCCCATGTCGGGAAGCGCGCCCTGCGGCGGCTCGACGAAGTCGACCTTCACCACCGCGGTGGCCTTGGCCCGATCGATCGCCGGGCGGACGGAGGTGGCCCGCCCCTGGTAGAGCCGGTCGGGCCAGGCGTCGAGGAAGACCAGCGCCGGCTGGCCGATCTCGATCCGCCCCAGCTGTTCCTCGCTCACCTCCGCCTCCACCTCGAGGCTGGAGAGATCGACCATCTCGACGATGCCGCCGAAATCGCCGGTGGTGATCGCAGCCGGCGCCAGCACCGCGCCCTCGTCGGCGATCTTGCGGACGATGGTCCCGGTGAAGGGCGCCCGCACCACGGTGTAGTCCTGCTCCAGCTCCGCTGCAGCCAGGGCCTCCCGCGCAGCGCCGAGCTGTGCCCGCGCCGCGTTGACCGCAGCCTCCGCCGCCTCCGCGCTGGTGCGCGCGTCCTGGGCCGTGGCCTGCGCGGCGGCGCCGCTCGCCGCGAGCGTCTCCGCCCGCTCCCGATCGCGGATCGCCTTGCGGAGCTGCGCCTCGGCGTTGCGCAGCTCGCCCAGGGCGGCGTTCGCCTGCGCTCGCGCCTGGAGCACGCCCACGTCGGCGCCGGCGGAATCGAGCCGCGCGATCACCTGCCCCTCCTCCACGCGCTCGCCCTCTTCGACCAGCACCTCGACCAGCCGCCCCGGGATCTGCGGCGCGATGATCGAGCGGCGCTTCGCCGCCACGTAGCCCGAGGCGGTGAGCTCGGTCACCGCCTCCCCGGGCCGCGCCTCCCGCACCTCGACCACCGACACGGCGGGAGGCCTGCCGAGGAGCCACGCGATCACGGCGCCAGCGAGGAGGAGCAGGACGAGCAGCCCCACGAGCCGCCGCCTGCGCGGGCGCACCTTTCGGCTGCGGTCGATGCGCAGCTGCCCCATGCGCTCGGCGATGCCGGTCTCCGCCACCAGCGTCCTCCCCGGGAATCCTCGTGGATTGCCCGGAAAAGATGCGCCGTGCGGCGGGAGCCTGCAGCGTGGCACCGCCCTACAGCTACACCGGAGCTCAAGCGCCGGTGTAGCTGTAGGGCGCGCGCTGGCCGAGGAAGCGGCGGATTTCCTGCTTGTCCCGGTCGGAGAGCTTCAGCATGCGGATCCCCGCGCCGGCGGCGAGCTTGCTCGAGAAGGCCGAGCGCTCGCGGACCCAGGAGACTTCGCCGCTGGTCTCGAAGCGGTGGCCGCCGAGCAGCGCCACCGAGCAGCGCACGCTCGTTCCCACCGGCGGCGGCAGATCCGTCGCCACGAAGAGGCCGACGAGGCGGCCGGTGGGGGTCTTGGTGATGTAGAAGTTGTTCTCGCTGAAGAGGTCCACCACCACGTGGAAGGAGGGCGCCGCTGTAGGCCCGCTGTCGAGGCGGGCGAGCTCCTCCTCGATCATCGAGAGGATCGCCGGCGGCGGCGGTTCGCGCTGCGGCAGCGGCGGCGGCTGCGCCGGCAGCGCGGCCTGGCGGTCGGCACGGGGCTGCGGCTCGATCCGCAGCGCCGCGTGGGGCTCCCGGAGGAGCTTCGCCTTGTCGACCGCGCCGTCGGCGCCCACCTCCCGCGCCCGCGCCGCGAGTGCGGGGCCCTGCGCGCCCATCACCAGCAGCCTGCAGCCCAGCTGCGTGCGCAGCCCGAGGACGATCGCCCGCACCGCGTCCCGGCGGATCCCGCCGGCTGCAGCGTCGAGAAGCACCAGCCCCGGCGCGAAGCGCTCGAGGAACTCCGGCGTCAGCCCTGCGGCGAGCGACACCGCTTCCGCGTCGAAGCCCGCCACGCGCAGGCTGGCGCGCAGCTCCTCCGCGAGGGCGCGATCGTCGTCCACCACGAGGATGCGGCGGCTCTGTGGCTGGCGCTGGAGCAAATCTCTCCCCGGATGCCGTCGGTCAGAAGTTGAGATCGCCGCTGCCTCCACCCTCGTCGAGGAGGAGGGCACGGGCGACGTCGGAGGGGTGGGTGGCGTGGGCACGGGCGAGGTCGGCGGAGATCCGCCCGGTCTGCACCAGCTCGACCAGGTGCTGATCGAAGCTCTGCATCCCGAGGTCGACGCGACCCGACTCGATCAGGCGGAGCAGCGATTCCATCGAGGCGCCCTCGCGGATCTGCGTCTGGATCGAGCGCGTGGAGAGCATCACCTCCGCTGCGGGGAGCAGCCCCGTCCCGTCCGCGCGGAGCAGGAGCCGCAGGGCGACCATCGCCTTGAGCGTCTCGGCGAGGCGGCCGCGGACGCCCTGCTGCTCGTCGCTGGGGAAGAGGCCGACGAAGCGGGAGATGCTCCGGGGCACGTCCTGGGTGTGGAGCGAGGAGATCACCAGGTGCCCGGTCTCCGCTGCGCGCAGGCAGATCTCGGCGGTCTCCCGGTCGCGGATCTCACCCACCATGATCACGTCCGGATCCTGGCGGATCACCGAGCGGAGCGCGGTGCCGAAGGAGCCGGTGTCGGTCCCCACCTCCCGCTGGATCACCAGCGACTTCTTCGCCGGGAAGAGGAACTCGATCGGATCCTCGATGGTGACGATGTGGCTCCGGCGGCTCTCGTTCACCGCCTCGAGGAGGCTGGCGATGGTGGTCGACTTGCCGTTGCCCGCCGCGCCGACCACGAGGACGAGGCCGCTGCGCACGTGGGCCAGGGAGGCGACCGCAGCCGGCAGGTTGAGCTGCTCGAAGCTCGGGATCTCGAAGGGGATCACCCGCATCACCACGCCGATCGATCCACGCTGCCGGAGCAGGTTGACGCGGAAGCGCGAGAGCCCGGTGACGGAGAAGCCATGATCGGCGTCGTGGGCCTCACCGCGGAAGAAGGCGCTCTCGGCGCCGATCACCAGCCTGGCGATCGACTCGGTGTCCTCTGTCGTGAGCGGCTCGAGGCGCGCCGTCACCAGATCGCCGAAGATCCGGTAGGAGGGCGGATAGCCCGCCTCGAAATGGATGTCGGAGGCGCCCCGTCTCACACCCAGCGTGAGGAGCTGGACCAGCTGCTCGTGGTTCATCTTCGTTTCTCCTACAGCCCCAGCTGCCTGGCGACGATCTCGTTCATGATCTCGGAGGTTCCGCCGCCGATGGGCCCGAGGCGGGCATCGCGGAAATAGCGCTCCACCTCGTACTCCCGCATGTAGCCGGCACCGCCGTGGATCTGCAACGCATCGTCGCAGATCGAGAGCGCGTTCTCGGTGGCGAGCCGCTTGGCCATCGCCGCGACGGCGACCGCATCCTCGCCACCCTCGTAGAGACGCAGGCCGTGGTAGGTGAGCTGCCGGGCCGCCTCCAGCCGCAGGGCCATGTCGGCGAGCTTGTGGCGTGTCACCTGGAAGGAAGCCACCGGCCTGCCGAAGGCCCTGCGCTCCCGCGCGTACGCGAGGGCCTTCTCCAGCGCCAGCTCCCCCTGCGCCACGGCGCCGAGGGCGAGCGCGAGCCGCTCCCAGACGAAATTGGCGAGGATGCAGGAGAAGCCCTCGTTCCAGCTGCCGAGGAGGTTGGCTGCGGGAACCCGGCAGCCCTCGAAGACGAGCTCGGCGGTGTCGCTCGCATGCCAGCCGAGCTTGCGCAGCTTGCGACCCACCGAGAAGCCCGCCGTACCGCGCTCCACCACCACCATCGAGATCCCGCCGGCGCCCGCCTCGGGTTCGCTCTTCACCGCCACCACCACGAAGTCGGCGCGCACGCCGTTGGTGATGTAGGTCTTGGCGCCGTCGATCACGAGCTCGTCGCCGTCGCGGACGCAGCGGGTGCGGATCCCTGCGACATCCGAACCCGCCTCCGGCTCGGTGATCGCCAGCGCGCCGACGATTTCGCCCGCGATCGCCCGGGGCACCCAGCGCTGCTGCTGTGCCTCGTTGCCGAAGAGGAGGATCGGGGGCAGGGCGATGGCGACGTGGCCCGCGAGCCCTGCGGCGACGCCGCCGGAGCCGCAGCGACCGAGCTCCTCGTGCAGCACCGCTTCGAAGAGCGGCCCCGCCGCAGTGCCGCCGAGCGAGACCGGTGCCCGGAGCCCGAAGAAGCCCAGGGCGCCGCAGCGCTGGAAGAGCGAGCGGGGGAACTCTTCCGCGTCCTCCCAGGCCTTCACGTGCGGTGTGATCTCGCTCTCGACGAAGCGCCGGACGGTGCGGCGGAAGGCATGGTGATCCTCGTGGAAGAGGCCGTACCCTGCGTGCATGCGATGGCTCCCGGGACGTTCCCGCCAGCCTACCACGCGCCTCCTTTTCCCCAAGGGAAGCGCCGGGGCCGGCACCGCTGGCGAAGCGGGAATGCGGCAGGGAACTTGATCGGGGCGAAGTCCGCCCTTAGATCAGCCCGGCCCGGCGATGCGGGCCTTCGAGGTGCGTTCCCGTGGCGCAGGTGCCGGAGCAGTTGACGTTCTTCGCCTTGCAGCCTGCAGCCCCTGCGAAGCGGGCGCTGCAGGGCAAGCCCGCCGTGCGCCAGCCGGCGCCGGCGCGTTGTGGCCAGCTCGACCTGCCGCTGCCACCGGCGCCCGAGGCGCCGCGGATCGCGGTCATCGATGGCGGCGGCAGCGGAACCGGCCACCGAAGGGCGCGGCTCGTCGCGCTCCAGGGCGGCACCGCTCCGGTGCAGCGCCCCTTGCCGACCCGCGACGAGATCACCGCCGCCCTGCTGGGTGCGCTGGCGGATCTCGTCGCCGGCAGGATCTCCCCGACGGCAGCCACCGCCATCCGGGAAGCAGCGGAGGATGCGCTCCGGCAGCTCGAGGCCTCGGAGCGCGATCCCCACCGGGCGCCGCAATTCGTCCGCGCCGCCCGGGCCCTGCAGGAGTTGCTGCCCGCCCGCTAACGCGTTGCGCCGCCGGCGATCCAGGCGCGGATCAGCTCGACCTGATCCTGCGGCAGGCAGGGCGGGGTAGCGCAGGTCGGCGGCATCGCCTGGCCGGAGACCGCGTTGTCGGGGTTGCCCGGCTCGTGGCCCAGCACCTTCCAGTAGAGGTAGGAGGCCGCCGGATCGCCCGGGACGACCCGCGTCTCCACCTCGGGCTCCGGCCGCCCGGGCACCTCCGCCACCGCGGTTTCGACCAGGTTGTTGTAGACCGCGTCGGCGAACTGGTCCTCGGGCCGGATCACCACCGAACCCGAAGCAGCCAGCGCGTCGGCGTGGCAGCCCACCGAGCTGCAGTTGGGGAAGACCTCGCTGCGGACCTGGGCGAAGGTCACCTGCTCCTGCCCGCCGGCTCCTCCCGTGCCGCCGGCGCCGCCGTTGCCACCGTTGCCGCCATCGTCGTCGTCGTCACCGCAGGCCCCCAGGGCGAGCGCTGCCGCCAGGCCGATCGTCCACCACTTGCGCATCGTCGAACCCTCCTCGTGGTCGAAAGCGGAGGTTAACGATCTCGCCTGCGGGGGAAAGCACCTTCCCACTTCGGCACGCGCATTGCTCAACGATTGGGTGCGCGGCACGCCACCTGCCGGAAACACGGTCGCAGGGCGAGGGAGAGGGCAGGTAGCCGGCAGGTGGGCGGGCCGCGACTGTAAGAGCGACAGGGTGGTGGCCGATCGGGTCGGAAAAACGGAAGGCCAGCGGTTCCCGCGAGAGCGGGGCGGATCGGCAGCTGGACCATTGGGAGGCGGCGACGGTGATGGAGCGTGACTTCGCAGTGCTGGTGATCGGCAACGAGGAGCGGACGAGGAGCAAGCTGCGCGAGGCGCTGGGGGCTTCCGGCTGGCGGGTGTGCACCGCTTCGTCGCCGGACGAAGCGATGCGCCTCCTGGGGGCAGGTGCCCCCTTCGATGCCCTGGTCCTCGATGCCGGGGCGGAGTTGGGTGGAGTCGAAGCGCTGCGGCGCTACAGGGAGGGCGGCGGCAGGATCCCGGTGGTGGCGGTGGGCGCCAGCGACGAGCTCACGGAGCGGCTCCTCGCAGGTGGCGCCAACGAATGCGTCGCCGGCAGCTGGGACGGGGGCGAGCTCGCCCGCGCGATCCAGAAGGTGGTGCTCTCCTCGCAGCACCTGCCGCAGAACGAGGCGCGGATCGAGAACCGCGCGATCGCGCCGGACGTGGACGTGGGCTTCGTCTCGGTCTCCGAGGCGATGCGCCGGGTCTTCGAGATGGTGGACCGGGTGGCGGACGCCGACGTGCCGGTGATGATCCGCGGCGAGTCGGGCGTGGGCAAGGACGTGGTGGCCCGGGCGATCCACGCGCGGAGCTCCCGGCGCGGCGGCCCCTTCGTGAAGATCAACTGCGCGGCGCTGCCGAGCGAGCTCCTCGAGAGCGAGCTCTTCGGACACGAGAAGGGCGCCTTCACCGGCGCGCACACCGAGAAGCCGGGCAAATTCGAGATCGCCGACGGCGGCACCATCTTCCTCGACGAGCTCGGCGAGATGCACGTCGCCCTGCAGGCGAAGCTGCTCCAGGTGTTGCAGGACGAGGAGTTCTACCGGGTGGGCGGGCGCAAGCCGATCCGCGTCGACGCGCGGGTGGTGGTGGCCACCAACCGCGAGCTCGAGGCGGAGATCGAAGCGCAGCGCTTCCGCGAGGATCTCTACTACCGCCTCAACGTGGTCAGCGTGAAGGTGCCGCCGCTGCGCGAGCGCAAGGAGGACATCCTCCCGCTGGTCGAGCATTTCATCGCCAAATACGCGGAGGACGGCGAGGCGCCGGCGCTCCGACCCGACGTGATGCGCCGCTTCCTCGAGCACGATTGGCCGGGCAACGTCCGGGAGCTCGAGAACATGGTGCGCCGTCTGGTGGTGCTCCGCGACCAGCAGATGGTCCTCGACGAGATCGCGGTGCGCAGCGGATCGAAGAGCGACTCCGCGCCGCTGCCGCCGGCCTTCCCCGAGGAGGGGCTCAAGGAGATCGCCCGCCGGGCGGCGATGATCGCCGAGCGCGACGCGATCGAGCAGATGCTCAAGCTCACCGGCTGGAACAAGCGCAAGGCCGCGCTGCGGCTGAAGATCAGCTACAAGGCGCTGCTCTACAAGATCAAGGAGTGCGGCATCTGCGACCCGCGGCTGGCCCACGCACGGGGCCTCCAGTAGGGAGCTTCTGGTACCGGCGGTGCGCTTGCACTGCCGGTGCACGGGTAGGAGCTTGCTCGGTACGTGGAGGTACGGATGGATCGCGACGCCGGGCTCTCGATTGCCTACGTCAACTACGGCTTCCAGAGCGGCGTCACCGAGCGGGTGATCCGGGCCCTCGGCAGCAGGGGCCACCGGGTCGCCTCGCTCGACGCGGTGGGTCCCGTGGAGCACCGGCGCAAGGGAAGCCGGCGCCTGCGGATCGACGGGCAGGTGCTCTACAACCTGGCGGCGGCCTTCGCGAAGTTCGGGCGCCAGGCGGCCCACTACCGCTGGAACACCACCTTCGCCTTCGACGCACACTCGCGCCACGCAGGCGAGCTCCTCGCCGCGCTGCCGGCGCAGCCCGACGTGGTGCTGCAGGCCGGCGCCCTCTTCGCGCCGGGCCTGCCGCCGCCCTGCCGCTACGTGCTCCTGCTCGACAACACCCGGCAGCTGGCGATGGAGCGGCCGCCGGAGCCGAGCGTCGGCCTCGGCGCGCCACCGGACTACGGCCCGGGCTGGCGCAGGCGCGAGGAGGCGGTCTACCGCGGCGCCTGGTCGATCGGGACCTTCTCCGGCAGGGTGCGCCGCTCCCTCGAGCGCGACTACGGCGTGGCGCCGGGCAGGACCCACGTGGTCGGCGCAGGGGCCAACGTCCTTCCCGAGGTGGTGGAGCGCTGCCACGACGGCGAGACGATCCTCTTCGTCGGCACCCGCTGGGAGCTCAAGGGCGGGCCGGTGCTGGCGCGGGCCTTCGAGCGGATCCGTCGCACGCGGCCGCGGGCGCGGCTCGTGGTCATCGGTCCGAGCCGCAGGCCGGCGCTCCCCGATGGCGCCGAGTGGCTGGGGTACGTCCCCGCCTCGGAGCTGCCTGCCCACTTCGCGAGGGCCACGGTCTTCGCGCTGCCGACGCTGCGCGAGGCCTTCGGCATCGCCTTCCTCGACGCGATGGCCTGCGCGGTTCCCTGCATCGGCACCGCCGTGGAAGCGGTACCCGAGATCATCGAGCACGAGCGTACCGGCCTGCTGGTGCCGCCCGGCGACGACGCGGCGCTCGCTGCGTCGATCGAGCGGGTCCTCGACGATCCCGCCCTCGGCAGGCGGATGGGCGATCTGGGCAGGCTGCAGGTCGAGGCCAGCTATACGTGGGAGCACGTGGCGGCGCGGCTCGAGCGGCTCCTCGCGCCGCCTGCGCTTCCGCTCCTGCCGCGGGAGACGTCGGTGCCGGTGCTGCCCGCGGCAGCAGCCAACGAGGTGGTGCAGCAGCCCGTGGCGCCTTCCGCGCCCGCTGCGGCGATCGCCCCGCCGCGCTGACACGACACCGCATCGCTGCAACGGGCACGGCGCCGGAGGGGGATCCCCCGGCGCCGTGTCCTTTCTCGGACTACCGCCGCGTGCGCACGCGCACCGGGGCGAGGCGCCGCCGCTTCGTGAGCCAGAGACCCAGCGCGGCGATGGCGAGGCCCGCGGGGGCAGCGCTGCCTTCGGCGCTGCTGCAGCCGAGGAACTTCTTCTTCTTCTTCGGCGGCACGTTCGGCTCCGGCTCGTCGGTCGGGTCGCAGCCTCCTTCGACGTCGGGGGCGGGGCGGCCACCGGATCCACCGGCTCCGCCGGCGCCCGCCTCGATCGACGAGGCCGGGGGCGCGACCTGCGACGGAGCGGCACCCTTGCTGCTGCTGCCGCCGGCGTCGATCACCTCCGGTACGATGCAACCGCCGGCGCCACCTGCGCCGCCGCTGCCGCCCTGGCCACCGGCACCGCCAGCGCCACCGGCACCGCCAGCGCCACCGCCTCCGCCGGCGCCGCCGCCGTCATCGGTGCCCGGGAGGACGACGAAGTCACCGTCGCGATCGAAGGCCACGTCCACGCCGTTCCAGGTGACGCGGCTCGCGCCGGGCGCGTAGAGCCGCACCGACCGCTCCTCGCCGGAGATGGCCAGGCGGTCCGCGCCGGGCTCCACCTCGATGCTCGCCCGCGTCCCGTCGAGGACCTCGATCCAGACGGCGCCGTCGATCTCGAGGCGCTGCCCCGCTGCGAGCATCGCGCGCTCCACCACGCCGTCGCGCACCTTGCGCACGCCGGCCATGCCGGTGACGGCGATCCCGCCTGCAGCGCTCGTCTCCTCGGGCGCGTCGTTGAAGACCACCTCGTAGCGCTCGCCGCCGGGCAGGCCGTCGATCACGAGGCCGCGGTCGGGCACCTGCGCGTCGATCGGCTGCACCGTGGGCCGCGCGCTCCAATTCGAGCCGCGGGCGGGCACGAGGGCGGAGAGGAAGGTGGCGTTCTGCGATTGCGTCGTGGGCCGCACCATCATCGCGGTCATCGAGCCGTCGCTGTCGAATTTCGAAAGGTGGGTCGCGGTCTGCGCTTCGGTGCGGGTCTCGAAGGAAGCGGGGGCGACCACCTTCACGCCGAGGACGCGATCGTTCTTGGCATTGAGCCGGAGCCAGTTGCCGTCGCGGCTCGCCGCGTCCGCCGCGTGCCAGGTGATTTCGTACCTGCGGCTCTGGTTGCCGCGGACCACGTCGCGCACCACGGGGAAGCGGCGATCGAGGAAGAGCACCGAGCGACCGAAGCCGGTGAGGCCGAGGGCCGGATCGTAGAGCTGGCTGCCGGCGCCGAGGGCGTAGGAGAAGTTGCTGGTCGAGCCGCGGAGCGGGATCGATCCCTTCCGCGAGAAGAACCAGGTGCACGAGCCCATCCAGCAGGTGCGCACGCCTTCGCCGAGCTGGCCGCTGCCGTCGACGAGGAGCGAGTTGGCGTATTTGGTCCGGTTCACCTCGGGGGCGCCGTTGTTGCGGCCGATCCAGTAGCCGGGGACGCGGGTGGTGAGCCACTCGCCGTCGGCGAAGAACTGCAGGCCCATGTCGTCGGCGTGATCGTGGCCGAAGTTGATCGAGCCCCCGGGCCAGCCGTTGGTGCTCATCCGCTCGAAGTTGCCCCAGCCGCCGAAGACGCCGCTCTTGAGCGCGAGCAGGGTGCCGCCATCCTCCCAGCCGCTGCGGGAGGTGAAGAGCGAGAGATCGTGGGCGTAGTGGTCGAGCTCCCAGGCGCCGCCGACGCGGGTGGGCGGGACCGGGGTGACGCTGGCGTCGTAGAGCAGGGCGGCGAGCAGCATGCCGCGCTGCCCGGGGGGCCAGGAGGTGAGGCCGCCGCGTCCGGCGGTCTGGCCGGCGAGGAACTGGTCCGCGTACCACATCGCGCGGCCGTCCCGGTATTTGCGGCCGGCGTAGAAGAGGGGCAGCAGCGAGTTCTCGTTCTGCAGGCCGGAGAAGTCGCCCCAGAGCACGTACTCGCGCCGATGCGCGAGCGCCGGCGGCATCATCTGCATGCGCAGCGCAGCGTAGTCGCGCACCGCCTGGCTATCGCCGTAGTCGGGGCCCTTGCCCGCGCGCTCGAGCGCGACGCCGAAGGGGATGAGGGAGTCGAGGCCGTAGTGCAGGTAGCCCGTGCCCTCGTGCCAGGTGCCGCCATGGATCAGGTCGAGGACGTACTGCACCTTCTCCGAGTTGGCCTTGGCAGCAGCGAGCCACGCGGCGGTGTCGCGGGAGATCTCGCCGTCGAAGGCGAGGGCCGCCATGCCGAGCGAGGCGTGGTTGATCCAGTTGTGGTTCTGCAGGTACTCGGGCACCCACCAGGCGTTCTTCGTCGCCTGGAACATCTTCTCGCCTTCGATGGCGACGCGGTCGCGGCAACGCTGGCGGTCGGTCTCGGAGAGCCGGTCGTAGAGCCAGTCGTAGGCGACGGCGACGCCGAAGAGGAAGTGGGCGGAGTTGAGGTCCGGCGCGGTGCCGTCCTGGCTGTCGGCGAAGACCCAATCCGAGTAGTTGCACACGCCGCGAAGGTAGTTGAGCGCCAGCTCGTTCGCCTCCCTGCCGGTCGAGCTGGCGGGATCGAGGATCGCGGCGCCGAACGCGAAGGCGAGGAGCGAGTCGGCGATGGCGCGGCGGTCGCTGTAATATTGCCAGTTCAGATCCGGCGTTCTCGGGTAATCCCCGACGAAAGGAAAGTGCACGCCGGCTTCGAGCGCGCTCTTGACCTGCCGCAGCGGTCCGTCGAGGGCCGCGCGGATCGCGGGGACGTCGGCGGGGCCGAAGAGAAGGCTCGGGTGGTTCGCCGCCCGGGCGCCGCCGGCCCAGAAGCAGA
Source organism: Vulgatibacter sp. (assembly GCF_041687135.1). NCBI lineage: Bacteria > Pseudomonadati > Myxococcota > Myxococcia > Myxococcales > Vulgatibacteraceae > Vulgatibacter > Vulgatibacter sp. The sequence goes on from NZ_JAWLCN010000013.1 coordinate 21,364, forward strand.
CGACCAGGGCCACCAGGGCTGCCAGCGTGCGGTGCAGGGTTCTCGCCATTCGTCGGACCTCCGGATCGGGCTCTCACCCGGGGTGATGGCCTCGTCACGTCAACGATTGGCGAGCGTAGCAAGGGCCCGGAGGGGGACCTACGGGCGGCCGAGCAGGCGCCGCGCAGCACGGCGAGCGAGGCGTGCACCGGGACGCCACCGCTGGGAAAGCTTTTTCCTCCGGGATGAACGGTGCGCTCAGCTTGCACGTGTGTCGTTTCGTGCGGGGCCCGCTTCGGAGCATGGCACGCCCGCTGCACAGCCTCCCCACACGATGCGCGGCCCGCCCCGTCGCGCCTCGAGAAGGAGGACAGCATGCGGAGTCTACGCTGGGCGATGTGGTTGGTGGCGGTGGTGTCGCTGGCCGGTTGCGCCTCGGGCCACAAGCCGCTCGAGACGAAGCCCGAGACCGAGTACCGCCTCGGCAGCGAGGACGTGGTCGAGGTGATGGTCTTCCAGTCGGAGGACCTCTCCCGCACCGTCCCCGTGCGGCCGGATGGAAAGATCTCCCTCCCGCTCCTCGGTGACGTCGAGGCGCGGGGGCTGACCACGGCGGAGCTCGCCAGGAAGATCGAGGGCAGCTACGCCGAGTACGTGCAGGCGCCGCGGGTCACCGTGATCGTGCGCGAGGTGAACGCACCGCGGGTCTACGTGATCGGCGAGGTGGCCCGGCCCGGCGCCTACCCGATCCGCGGCGACCTCGACGTGGTGCAGGCGCTCGCGCTCGCAGGCGGCCTGGGCGATTTCGCCAGCCGCGGGAGCATCGTGCTCATCCGCCGCGGCGCCGAAGGCGACGTGCGCACCACCCTCGATTACGACGAACTCATCGAAGACGACGAGCAGGGCCACATGCCCCGCCTGCTGCCGGGCGACACCCTCTACGTGCCGTAAATGGCGCAAAGGAACGACGTGAGGCGCTTCGTGAAGAGCACCCTTGCGCGCCTCGCTCTCGCCGCTGCGCTGCTCGTTCCACTCCCCGCAGGCGCGGGGATGGTGGACGGCCCCATCGCACGGCTGCGGGTCGAGGGGCGCTACGACCAGAACCTGATCGACGGCGGCGGCGACGCTGCAGGCTCGCTCCAGCCGATGTTCGGCTGGCGGCTGCAGGATCCGACCACCGAGATCGAGGCGAGCTACGCTGCCGATCTGATCGGCTACGCGCAGGGCGGCGCAGGGCGGGGTGGCGTGAACCACCGGCTCCGCGGCTACGAGGAGTTCCAGATCGACCGCCGCACCGTGCTGGTGCTGCGGCAGGGCGCCGAGCGGGTCTACGACCCCACCGCGCTCTCGCGGCCCGGCGTCGTCCGCGCCGCGGGCACCTCGACCTACGGCGAGGCGCAATTCGATCTGCAGCACCGGCTCACGCCGCGTTGGACCGGGGGCGTCGGCTACCGGGCGGAGGTCGCCACGCTGGAGGCGGCGAACGCCGTCGACGGCGCGGTCCACGCCCCCGGCGCCTGGGCCCACTACTCGCTCACCCGCCGCGACATCGTCGGCGGAACCTACCGACTGCAATACTTCGACACGCTCGGTGGAGGCGTCGACGCCTACAGCCACGAGCCGGCGCTCACCTACGTACGCCTGCTCACGCCCACCACGCGGCTCGAGGTGGAGGCGGGACCCGCCGTCTACGCACAGGGTCCCGTGAACGGGCTGGTGCCAAGGGCCCGGATCGGCTTCAGCCACCGCCGTCCCCGGCTCACCCTCGCAGGCTGGGCCGAGCGCGGCCTGGTCGGATCGACGGGTTTCGAGGGCGCGCTCTGGACGGAGAACGCCGGCGCCAGCGCGATCTGGCGGGTGGCGGAGCCCTTCCGCGTCTCCGTCGCCACCGCGCTCTTCCGCAACGGCCGCGCCCCCGACGACCGCTCCTTCGTGGAGGGGTTCGCCGGTGAGCTCGGCGCCGAATACGCCCTCATGCAGGACCTCTCGCTCGAGGTCGCCTGGCGGCGCGTCGCGCAGATCAACCTGGTGGGAGAAGAGGCCATCGATCTCTCCCGCAACATCTTCGCCGTCGGCTTGACCTGGCAGTTCCAGGGCAGCCGGCTCCCGAGGTGACGTTTCATGGAACACGGCAACGAGAAGTCCCTTTCGCTCGAAGAGCTCCTCTCGGGCGTGTGGCGGCGGAGGAAGATCGCGCTGCTCGTCACCGCCGCGGCGCTGGTCATCGGCGCCCTCTACGTGGCGGCAACGCCGAAGAAGTACGGCGCATCGACGGTGGTGCGCATCGACATGCAGCGGCTCCCCGAGCAGTACGTCTCGAGCACGGTGAGCGAGAGCGTGATGGATCGCCTGGCGACGGTTCGCCACGAGCTGCTCTCGCTCCCGGTCCTCTCCAAGGCGATCGAGGAGTTCGACCTCTACCGCTCGGCCCGCGAGGCCGGCGGCATGAACGCAGCGGTGCAGGCGATGCGCGGCAACCTGGAGGTGAAGGTCGAGGGTGAGAACGCCTTCGTGATCACCTACCAGGCGAAGGATCCCGCGCTGGCGGCGCAGGTCGCCAACCGGCTCCCGGATCTCTACGCCGCCCAGGCCCTAGAGGAACGCGCCGCGGCGGCGGAGCGCGCAGCGGCGATCTTCTCCGCCGAGCTGGAGAAGATCCGGCCCCGGGTGGAGGAGTACGAGTCGAAGCTCACCGCCTTCAAGAGCGAGCACGGGCTCAACCTGCCCGAGGTCCTCGAGTCGAACATCCGCCAGATCGATCGCCTGAGCGGTCTCACCGAGACCACGCTCATGTCGCTGGCGGACGCGCAGCGGCGCCGCACCGCTCTCGCCCGCCTCGGCGCCGAGAGCAACGTCGAGGTCGGTCGCCTGGCGGCGATCCGCAACGACGCGCGCCGTGAGCTCAGCGGCCTCGAGTCGATGTACACGCCGGACCACCCCACCGTCGTCGCCGCCCGGCGCTCCTGGGAGCAGGCACAGGCCCGCTACAACGCCGCGGCGGAAGCTGCAGCCAACGGTGACAACGAACAGAAGCGCGTCGACACCGAGATCGCCTCGCTCAAGGAGACGGCGCTCTCCTTCCAGCAGCGCATGGACGAGTACATGAAGCGGATCGAGTCGACCCCTGCGGTCGGCGCACAGCTGGCCGCCATCAACCGCGACTACGACGCGGTCCGGGAGAAGTACCAGACGCTCCTCTCCCGCAAGGTGGAGGCGGAGCTCGCCATGGACTTCGAAGCCCGGCAGAAGGCCTCGCTCTTCAACGTGGTGGAGCCTGCGTTCGCCTCGGCAGCGCCGCTCGAGCCCAACCCGGTCTCGGCGATGGGGATGTCGCTGCTGCTCGGCCTCGGCCTCGGCATCGCCGCTGCGGTCTACAGCGCCTCGCGGGACACCTCGATCCGCGGCGCAGCAGACGCCCGCCAGCGCCTGGGCCTCCCGGTCCTCGCGATGGTTCCGAACCTCGACAGGAAGATCCGCAAGAGCTCTTGAGACAACCGGGGCGGCCCGCTGGGCCGCCTGTTTCGGGGGGCTCATCGCCGGTCGCTACATGTGCATCTTGGTGACAGGTGAAGGAAGGGGAAGGACGGATGATGGACGCCAAGGCAATCCAGGTACCTGCTGCATTCGACGGCAGCGTCGATCCCCGGGTGGTTTCGCTCGTCGATCCCAACGGCGCGGCTGCGGAGCAGTTCCGGCTGCTGCACCTCCGGCTCGACAAGACCCGGGCACAGCGCCCCCTCGCGGTGGTGGCCCTCACTTCGGCAGTCGCCGGTGAGGGGAAGACCGTGACCGCTGCGAACCTCGCAGCCTGCGCCGCGCGCCGCGGACGCCGCGTGGCGCTGCTCGATTGCGACCTCCGCAGGCCGCGGATCGCGGGGCTCTTCGGCATCGACGAGGGCCCCGGCATCGCCGCGGTCCTCGGCGGTCGCTGCCGCCTCGAGGATGCGATCCGCATCGGGCCCGAGCGGCTCACCATCGTACCCGCGGGCGCTGCGCCCGACGACCCGGGCAGCCTCTTCTCGGGCACCGCGTTCCGCGCCGCAATCGAGCGGCTGCGCGGCACCCACGACGAGATCTACGTCGACCTGCCGCCGGCGCTGCCCTTCGCCGACGCGATGGCAGCCGCCAACGAGGCGGACGGGGTGGTGGTGGTGGTGCGCAACAACGAGACCCGCGCCGAGCTGGTCGAGGAAGCGGTCGGCATCCTGGCCGGTGCGCAGCTCATCGGCTGCGTGCTGACCGGCTGCGAGGAGGGCGCAGCCGCCTACCGCAAGTACTACGGCAAGCGCTGATCGAAGCGCGACAACCCGGAACCAGATCGACAGAAGCAGTGCGGTCGCGCGGGGAGGAGCGACGGCAACGGGAGAGGTCCATCCGAGAACGGGGCCACGCAACGGGAGAGGAGCAACATGGCGCGGTTTCTCAATCACTCGTACCCCGGTCGCAAGGCACTGCTCTTCGTGGTGGAGCAGTCGACGGTGCTCGCTGCGGCGTGCTTCGGCGCCGCAGCGACGGCGGCGCTCGCAGGTGGTGCGGCGCGGCAGGATGGCGTGGCGCCGATCCCGCGGGTCGCGGCGGCCCTCGCCGAGGGTCCCATGGCGGCGCAGCAGGTGCTCACCCAGGCCTTCTTCAGCATCGGCACCGCTGCGCTGCTGCAGCTGCCCGCTGCATTGCCCTGGGCGCTGGGCGCGACCCTGGTGAGCGCCGCCGCGCTCTACGTGGCGGACCTCTACGACCTGCGCCGCGCCGTCGCCGACCGCACCCACGGCGGCAGGCGGACGCTGGTGGCGCTGCTCGCGGTGGCGCTCTGCCTCGGGATCGTGGCGGCGCCCGGCGGTATCGAGGCCAGGGCCGCTGCCCTCGGCGCCGCCCTCGCCGCTGCGGTGGCGGTGGTCTCGCTGCGGCTCGCGCTACCCGCCTTCGTCGGTCCGCCCCGCCGGCTCCTCGTCCTCGGCGCCGGCAAGCGGGCCCACGAGATGGCGATGACGCTCCTGCGCGAAGCGGAGGACCGGGTGGAGGTGGCGGGCTTCCTGCCGCTGCCCGGCGCCGAGGGCGTGGTCCCCGTCGATCGGGTGCTCCCCGCAGGCGGCAACATCGTCGAGGCGGCGCAGCGCGCGAAGGCCGATTGGATCGTGCTGGCGGTGGAGGATCCCAGGGACCGGGTGCCCGCGGAGGACCTCGCCGCTGCGCGCCTCGCCGGCATCACCTGCTTCACGCCGGCGATGCTCTCCGAGCGGCTCCTGCGCCGCATCCCGGTGGAGGGGCTGCGCGCCTCCGAGGTCGCCTTCTCGGAGGGCTTTCGCCAGTCGGCCTTCCACCGCCTGGTGAAGCGCACCATCGACGTCACCGCTGCGGGCGTCGGGCTCGTCCTCGCCGCACCGCTCCTCGCGCTCGCTGCCGCCGCCATCAAGCTCGACTCGAGCGGCCCGCTCTTCTACAGCCAGGAGCGGATCGGCCTCCACGGCAAGCCCTTCCGGATCACCAAGCTCCGCACCATGCGCGTCGACGCCGAGGCGAGCGGCGCGCAGTGGGCGCAGGCGGACGATCCCCGCGTGACGCGCGTGGGCAAGCTGCTGCGGAAGACGCGCGTCGACGAGATCCCGCAGCTCGTCGCGGTCCTCAAGGGCGACATGTCGCTGGTGGGCCCGCGTCCCGAGCGCCCCTTCTTCGTGGAGCAGCTCAAAGCCGTGATCCCCTGGTACGCGGCCCGCGAGGCGGTTCCGCCAGGCGTCACCGGCTGGGCCCAGCTCCGCTACCCCTACGGCGCCAGCATCGAGGAGTCCAAGGCCAAGCTCGAATACGACCTCTACTACATCAAGAACGGCTCGGCCTTCCTCGACATCGCCATTCTCTTTCACACCGTGCGCCACGTCCTCACCGGACGTGGGGCACGCTAGGAGTCTCCTCATGCCTGCGAGCGAAGTCCTCGTCCCCGACTTCGGCGGAAAGGCCGAGCGCGAACGCGAGGAACAGCAGCGCTGGCCCGCGCCCGTCGGTGGCCCCGCGCCGCTGCGCGTGGTCTGCATCGGCGGCGGCACGGGACTGCCGGCCATGCTCGGCGGGCTCTCCCGCCTCGCCCACCGCAGCGGCACCGTCGGCAGCGTCGACGTCACCGCCGTGGTGGCGGTGAGCGACGACGGCGGTTCCTCCGGGCGGCTGCGCCGGGAGCAGGGCGTGCTCCCGCCGGGCGACGTCCGCAACTGCCTGGTCGCCCTCGCGGACAAGCGCCACCGCGCGCTGGCCAGGCTCTTCCAGTACCGCTTCGGCGCTGGACGCGGCCTCAAGGGCCACGCCCTGGGCAACCTGCTCCTCACCGCGCTGGCCTCGATGGAGGGCGATTTCCTCGCGGCGATCCGGCGGGCCGAGCACCTGCTCCAGTGCGAGGGGCACGTGCTCCCCGCGACCCTCGAGCCGGTGCAGCTCCTCGGCGTGCTCTCCGACGGGAGCGAGATCCGGGGCGAGCGCAAATTCGACCAGCCGCGGAGCACCACAATCACGCGGGTGGAGCTCCTGCCCCGGGCGCCGATGGCGACGCCCGGCGTGCTCGACGCGATCCGCATGGCCGACGTGGTGGTGCTCGGGCCCGGCAGCCTCTACTCGAGCGTCATCGCCAACCTCCTCGTGGACGGCGTGGCCGAAGCGCTCCGGGAGACTTCCGCGCTGCGAGTCCTCGTGCAGAACCTGATGACCCAGCCCGGCGAGACCGACGGGCTCGATGCTGCCGGCCACGTGCGCGCGGTGCAGGCGCATGCAGGCGACGTGGTCGACGTGCTCCTCGTCGATCCGCTCGAGGAGCTGCAGCCCACTTTGCGCACCGGCTACGCGGAGAAGGGCTCGCGGCCGGTCCATTTCGAACGACGTGCGGTGGCGGCACTCGGCGTGCTTCCACTCGAAGCAGATCTGCTCGCTCGGGGACGGCGCATCCGCCACGACCCCGAGAAGGCGGCGGCGGCAATTCTCGGGCTCGCGCTCCAGGCGAGCGAGGCCTGACGAACTGGGATGGAGGTCGGGTAGACCATGTGTGGAATCGTTGGATACGTCGGTGACAGGCAGGCAGCTCCCTTTCTCGTCGAGGGCCTTCGGCGGCTCGAGTACCGGGGCTACGACAGCGCCGGCTGCGCCTTCGAGACGAACGGGCAGATCGGGATCCAGAAGGGGCTCGGCAAACTCTCCAAGATGGCCGACCAGCTGATCCGGGCGGGCGGCGCGGCGCGCAAGGGGATCGGCCACACCCGCTGGGCGACCCACGGAAAGCCCTCGGACGTGAACGCCCATCCCCACGCCGACTGCAGCGGCAAGGTGGTGGTGGTCCACAACGGCATCATCGAGAACTACCGCGCCCTGCGCGAGATGATGCAGGCGAAGGGCTGCACCTTCCGCAGCGAGACCGACACCGAGGTGATCGCGCACCTGATCGAGCACGAGCTCCACAAGAACGGTGGCGAGCTCGAGAAGGCAGTGAAGGAGGCGCTCCGGCGCCTGGAGGGATCCTTCGCGATCGCCGCGATGGCGGCCCACGACAGCGAGCGCATGGTGGCGGCGCGCCGCGGCTCGCCGCTCATCGTCGGCATCGGCGAAGGGGAGCGGCTCGTCGCCTCCGACATCCCGGCGCTCCTGCCCTTCACCCGCGATCAGATCATCGTCGGCGAGGGCGAGGTGGCGGTGGTCACGAAGAACACGGTGGAGATCACCGAGCTCCTGAACGGCAGGCGGGTGATGCGCCGGCCGGAGGTGATCCCCTTCAGCCCCGAGCAGGCGGAGAAGAGCGGCTACGAGCACTTCATGCTCAAGGAGATCCACGAGCAGCCCCACGCGATCGCGGACACGATCCGCGGCCGCCTCGGCGCCACCTCCGCGGTGCAGCAGGAACTCGGCATCGACGCGCAGGCGGCGCGGGAGCTGCGGCGCATCGACATGGTGGCCTGCGGCACCTCCTGGCACGCGGCGCTGATCGGCCGCCGCCTCCTCGAGGAGTTCGCCGGGATCCCCGCTACCGCGGAGATCGCCTCCGAGTACCGCTACCGGCCGCGGCCCACCGAGGAGGGCACGCTGGCCCTGGCGATCTCCCAGTCCGGCGAGACCGCCGACACGCTGGCGGCGATGCGCGCCTCGAAGGAGGCCGGCGCCAGGAGCGCGGCGATCTGCAACGTGGTCGGATCCTCGATCGCCCGCGAGGCGGACGGCGTGCTCTACACCCGCGCCGGTCCCGAGATCTCCGTGGCGTCGACCAAGGCCTTCACCACCCAGGTGACCGGTCTCTTCCTCCTCGCCCTCACCCTGGGGCGCCTCCGCGGGCGCCTCGATCCCTCCCGCGCCGGCGCGATCAGCGAGGCGCTGCAGAAGGCGCCGGAGAAGATCGCCGGCATCGTGCACCGCCTCAAGGAGCCGGTGCAGGAGCTCGCCACCCGCTACGCGGAGGCACGGGACTTCCTCTACCTGGGCCGCGGCTACGGCTACCCGCTCGCCCTCGAGGGCGCGCTCAAGCTCAAGGAGATCTCCTACGTCCACGCGGAGGGCTACCCCTCCGGCGAGATGAAGCACGGCCCCATCGCGCTCATCTCCAAGGGGGTGCCCGTGGTGGCGATCGCCACCCGCGACCGCCTGCGCGACAAGGTCCTCTCCAACCTGGAGGAGGTGAAGGCTCGCGAGGGCACCGTGATCGCCATCGGCACCGAGGGCGACGACGAGCTCCAGGCCCTGGCGGACCACACCCTGATGCTGCCGCCCTCCGAGGAGGCAATCGCGCCGCTCTACGCCTCGGTGCCGCTGCAGCTCTTCGCCTACTACGTGGCGGTCGCCCGCGGCTGCGACGTGGACCAGCCCCGCAACCTCGCCAAGAGCGTCACGGTGGAATGAGATGCGACTCGAACGAGACATGGAGCGCGGCCCCGTCCGCGCCGAGTCCCTCGTCGGCGGACGCGAGCTGATCGACCGGCTCGCGCCCGCCTGGCGGGAGCTCTGCGCCGAAGGCCCGTGCGACGAACCCTTCTACCGGCCCGAGTGGTTCGCCGCCTGGTACGACGCCTTCGGGGCCGGCACCAGGCTGCGGGTGGTGGTGGTCCGCAGGGGCGATCGGGTCCGGGCGGTGCTGCCCCTGGTGGAATCCTGGAGCAAGCTGCGCGGCATCCCCGTGCGCATGCTCCGCGGCGCAGCCAACGTCCACTCCTGCCGCTTCGACATCGTGCACGGCGCGAGCGACGCGGACGAAGCGGGCAGGGCGCTGTGGGAGGAGCTCCAGCGTGCCGGCGGCTTCGAGGTCCTCGAGCTCCCCGACGTGCCGGAAGGCGGCCTCGCCCAGCGGATGCTCTCGTGGGCGGAGAGCGCCGGCCATCCGATCGGGCGCTGGGAGTCGATGCGCACCCCCTTCGTCCCGCTGCCCGGCAGGAACGGCGACTTCGAGGCGATGCTCGGGGCTGCGACCACCTCGAAGTTCCGCGCCAACGTGCGCAGGCGGAGGCGCAAGCTCGAGGAGAAGGGCGCCGTCACCTTCGAGCGGATCACCCACGCCGACGCCGCGGCGCTGCAGGCCTTCTACGACCTCGAGGCCGCTGGCTGGAAGGGCGAGAAGGGGACCGCCATCGGCTGCGAAGGGGCGACCCGGAGCTTCTACGATCGGATCGCCGCTTGGGCGGAGCGGGAGGGATGCCTATCTCTCTACGCGTTGCGCCTGGAGGGCGTCCCGGTGGCGATGCACTACGGGCTCACCTGGGGCGGGAGGTACTTCCTGCCCAAGCCGGCCTTCGACGAGTCCCACGGGGCCTGCTCTCCCGGGCAGCTCCTGCTGCACGACGTGCTCCGCGATTGCGTGGAGCGCGGCCTGGTGGAGTTCGACTTCCTCGGGCCGTGGATGGACTGGAAGGCCGACTGGACCGAACACGTGCGGCCGCACCACTGGTGCTACGTCTTCCGCCGGGGACCGGTGGGGCTGGCGCTGCACGCTGCAAAGTTCCGGATCGCCGACTGGGTCCGGGGAAAGTGAGGCGAGGCGATGGAGGCGGTTGCCAAGCGAATGGCGCAGGATGGCAGGGGCCGGCAGGTGACGTCGGCGCTGCAGGCGCCGGCGATTCCGACGCTGACGCCGCAGATGCTCGTGCCGCGCAAGCGGCGCGCTGCGGCGCCCTTTCCCTTCGACGATCCGGCGACGCATTGGTTCTACTTCGCTCGCAACGGGATCTACTCGCTGGCGCGGCTCTGGGGCCTCGCCGGCAGGGAGGTGCTCTTCCCCGCCTATTTCCACGGCGTGGAGCTCGAGGCGCTGCTCGAGGCCGGCGTGCGGCCGAAGTTCTTCCCGGTCCACGAGCGGATGCGCGTCGACGCGAAGGACGTGACCGAGAGGATCGGTCCGGAGACCAAGGCGGTCTACCTGATCCACTACGTGGGTTTCCCGGCACCGGTGGAGGAGATCGCCGCGGCGTGCAGGGAGCGCAACGTGCTGCTCATCGAGGATTGCGCGCTCTCGCTCCTCTCCTCGAGCAACGGGAAGCCCCTGGGCACCACCGGCGACGCGTCGATCTTCTGCCTCTACAAGACGCTGCCGGTGCCGAACGGCGGCGCCGTCGTCCTCCGGCGCGGCCCGCCCCTGGGGCTGCCCACCGGCGTGCCGCCGCCGCTCGCCTCGACCCTGGCGCCGGTGGTCTCCTCGCTGCTGCAGACGATGGAGATCCGCGGCGGCGCAGCGGGGCGGATGATGCGCAGCGCGATCCGGCAGGTGGGCAACGCCGCCTCCCGGGCAGCCCGGGCCGAGCGCGTCGCCACCGGCACCCAGCACTTCGACCGCTCCCACGTGGGGCTCTCGATGAGCCACCTCTCCCACGTGGTGGCAGAGGCCCAGGACTTCGCCGGGATCGTGGAGCGGCGCCGCCGCAACTACTTCCACCTCCTCGGTAAGCTCCGCGGCATCTCGCCGCCGGTCTTCGGCGAGCTGCCCGCCGGCGTCTGCCCCCTCTTCTATCCCTTCCAGACGAGGGACAAGCAGGCGGTGCTGGCGCGGCTGATCGCCCGCGGGATCGAGGCGGTGGACTTCTGGCGCGTGGGCCACCCGGCGGTGCCGCCAGGCACCTTCCCGGAGGTCGACAAGCTCCGCCAGACGATCCTCGAGATCCCCTGCCACCAGGACCTCAGCCCGGCGACGATCGATCGCATCGCCGCAGCGGTCGCCGAGGTGATGGAGGAGGTGAAGTGAACGCAGCCAAGCCGATCGACGGTGCGCTCCGGATCGAGGAGCACCGCGGCGCCGAGGCGCTGCAGGTGCTCCGGGACGAGTGGAGGGAGCTCTACGACCGCTCCGCTGCAGCGCCCTTCCTCTCCTGGGAGTGGATCGCCACCTGGCATCACCACCTCGGCGCCGGACGGACGCCGCGGATCCTCTGCGCCAGGCGCGGCGGGGCGCTCGTCGGCCTGCTGCCCCTGGCGGAGGAGCGGATCACTCTCGTGCCCGGCGCCGAGGTGCGGCGCCTCTCCTTCCTCGGCGAGCGCTGGGGCGGCGCCGACTACCTCGACGTCCTCGCCCTCGAAGGCGAGGAGGCCGCAGCGGCGCAGGCGATCTACGCCCACCTGAACGAGGTGGCGGACTTCGACGTCGCCGACCTCGACGGCATCGCCGCCGACTCGCCGTCGGTGGGGCTGCTGGCGGCGCGCTTCGCGGAGGACGGCAGGTTCCGCCACGCGCTCACCCCGCGCCACACCTGCCCGCAGGTCGCCCTCGAGGGCACCTGGCGGGAGGTGCTCAAGCGGAGCAAGCGGGGCGACAACTTCAAGCGGCGCCTGCGGCAGCTCCGGGAGCTCGATGGCTTCGAGCGGCGGGTGGTGCGGGACCCCGGCGAGGCCGTCGCTGCCTTCGAGCGTTTCCTCGTGCTTCACGAGGCCCGCTGGGAGGCGCAGGGCGGGTCCGACGCGATGGGGCGTCCCGCCCTGCAGGCCTTCCACCGCGACGTGGTGGTCCGCCTCGCCGAGCGCGGCTGGCTCCGCTTCGAGGAGATCTGGGTCGAGGGCGCGTGCAGGGCGTCGATCTACGGGATCGACGACGGCCCGACCTATTGCTTCTACCAGTCGGGCTACGACCCGGCCTGGGCGAAGCGGAGCGTCGGTCTCGTCTGCCTGGGGCTCTCGGTGGAGGACGCCCTGGAGCGGGGCATCACCCGGTACGACTTCCTCCGGGGAACGGAGACGTACAAATTCGATTGGGCCACCGGCACCCGCGAGACCGTCGCGGTGCGGGTCGCCGCACGGAGCCTCCCCGCCACGCTGCTCGCCGCCCGCGAAGGGGCGGAGGCAGCAGCACGGGCAGCAGCGCATGCGCTGCTTCCGAGTGGCGCGGTGGATCTGCTGCGGCGGCTCCGTCGGAACCGGGAGCGGCAGTCGGCCTGAGGGCCGGCGCTGCGCATTCGGAGAGGAGGGCAGAAGCGGTGATGGGCGAATGGGATTCCTCGAAGACCCCGCGGGCGGTGATCCGCCGCACGATCAAGGCAGCGGCTGCCACCGCCCTGGAGGGGACCGGCGCACGCCGGCTGCTCTCGGCGGTGCGGCGCAGGAACGTCGGCGGCGTGCGTGTGCAATTCATCGCGTGGCATCGCATCGTCCCCGACTTCGAGGGGATGCGCGGCAAGGTGATCCCGGGGCTGCTCACCAGCACCCGGACCTTCGACAGGCAGCTCGCGTGGCTCGGCCAGAACTACCGCTTCGCCACCATTCCCGAAGCGCTGGAGGTGCTCTCCGGAAACCGGCGCAGCGACCGTGACCTCTGCGTGCTCACCTTCGACGACGGCTACGCCGACTTCCTCGAGCACGCGGTGCCGATCCTCCGCAAGCACCGCGCGCCCGGGATCATCTACGTGCCCACCGGCTTCGTGGAGACCGGGATCCCGCTCCTCCACGATCGCCTCTACCGCGTCCTCCGCCTCGCGGCGCAGCGCAACCTCGCGGTGCGGGAGATCGGCGGCGGGCCGCTGGTCACCGCCGCCCTCGAGGATGCGCTCCGCGGCGACGTGATCTGGGCGCTGGAGCGGCTCCTCGAGACCCGCCCCCGGGAGCTCTGCCTCCAGGTGGCGCAGGCGCTGGAGAGCTGCCTCGAAGTCGATCCCGCGGAGACGCTGGTCGACTCGTCGCTCCTCACCTGGGAGGAGCTTCGGGCGGTTCGCGCCGCGGGCTTCGAGGTCGGCGCCCACACCGTGGACCACGCCTGCCTGCCCAACGAATCCGCGGCGGAGGTGGAGCGGCAGCTGCGCCTCTCCCGCGAGACCTTCCGCGAGAAGCTCGGCGAGGACGTGCTCGACTTCGCCTACCCCAACGGCTGGTACTCCCGCGGCGCGATCCGGGCCTTGATCCGCGGCGGCTACCGCAGCGCGGTGACCACCGAGGACCGGCCCAACCGGCTCGGCGAGGATCCCTACACGCTCAAGCGGAAGTGCGTCTGGGAGTTCACCTCCCGCGGCCTCGGCGGCTTCTCCGCGGCGGTGAACGCCTGCAATTTCGACGACACGCTCGGGCAGCTGGGGATCTCGAGCTGGGTCCACGGCGAGCGGCCCGACGCAGTCGGTACGGTGGGAGCTTCCAGGGGGGAAGAGGCGGGGGGCGCGCCGTCCGAGCGCGCCGCTTCGTCGGGGAGCGCCTAGCGTGGCGGAGACCTCGGTTCTCGCGAAGGCGCGGCCATTGGTGATGGCCCGCGCCTTCAGCGCTGGCGTCACCTTCTTCATTCCCCTCGTCCTGGCGCGGCTGCTCGAGGTGCCGGACTACGGCACCTTCAAGCAATTCTTCCTGCTCGCCAACACGCTCTACCTCGCGCTGACGCTGGGCATGCCCCAGAGCCTCTACTACTTCCTGCCCCGGGCGGAGGGAGGGCAGCAGCGCAGCTACCTGGGGCAGACGCTGATCTGGCTCGGCGTCGCCGGCCTCGGCGTCGGCACGTTCCTCTACCTGGCCACCCCGGTCCTGCACTGGATCGGCGGTCCGGAGCTCGCCGCGCTGCGGCTACCGATGGCGATCTTCTGCGGCTGCCTCCTCGGCTCCGGCGCCCTCGAGGCAGGGCTCACCGCCCAGGGAAAGCCGGGCGGCGCGGCGATCGCCTTCCTCGCCAGCGACGTGACCAAGACCGCCTTCTTCGTGGCGCCCGCGCTCCTCGGCCACGGCCTGCACGGCGTGCTCTGGGGCTCGGCGATCTTCGCTTCGCTGCGCCTCGCCGCAGCGTGGCTCGTCCACGGCCGCACCGGCGGCGAGCCGATCCTGCAACGCACGCTCTTCCGCGAGCAGGTCAAATACGCGCTGCCCTTCGGTGCGGCGATGCTGTTGGCGATGCCGCAGCAGCAATTCCACCAGTACGTGGTCTCGGTCGCCACCAACCCCGCGGTCTTCGCCATCTACGCGGTGGGCTGCTTCAACCTGCCGGTGGTCGATCTGCTCTACAGCCCGACCTCCGAGCTGCTGATGTACCGGATCGGCGAGCTCGAGCGGCTGGGCAGGCCCGCCCGGGAGGCGGTCGAGTCCTTCCGCGAGGCGGCGGGGAAGCTCTCCTACGCCTTCCTGCCGATGGCGGCGGGGCTCTTCGCCATCGCCCCCTCGTTCATCTCGCTGCTCTACACCGAGAAATTCGCAGCGGCGGCGCCGATCTTCCGCATCGCCCTGGTGGTGGTGGTGCTGGCCTGCTTCCCGGTGGACGGCGTGCTCCGCGCCAAGGCGAAGACGAGGACGCTCCTCGTCTCCTACGTCTCCAAGGCGGCTTTCACCGTGCCGGTGGTGCTCGGGCTCTTCCACGCCCTGGGACCGATCGGCGCGATGGCAGGTTTCGCCCTCACCGAGACGGTCCACAAGATCGCGCTCCTCTGCCTCGCCTCGCGGGCGCTGCTCCCCGAGGTGGCTGCACGGGGGCGGCTTGTCGGCACCATCGCGGCGGTGCGGGAGGCGCTGCCCGCCAGGCATTTCGCCAGGGCGGGCATCGCTGCAGGCGGCAGCGCCGCTCTCGCCCTCGCGGCGGAGGGGCTCCTCCCCTTCGAGCCGCTGCTCGCGGTGCTGATCGTCGGAACCGGTTTCTGGCTCCTCTACTTCGCCGCGCTGGTGGCATCGGGCGTTCGCCCGGCGGCCATCCTGGCGGTCTTCCGGCCGCGCGGCTGATTGGCAGGCGGGTGCCTACCTTCTGGTGCGCGGGGGCTATCGGGGTTTTTGGGAGGCGGCGCGGATGAACGCACTCGACATGCAGCGGATGGCGCACAAGCTCCACACGCGGCGGGTACCGGTGGTGCCCGACCTGATCCGCCAGGCGATCCAGGTCCTCTTCTCCTCGGTGCTTCCGCCCGAGGTGGAGATCGGTGAGGGAACCCAGCTGGGCTATGGCGGCCTCGGGGTGGTGATCCACGCCGACGCGAAGATCGGCAGCAAATGCCTCATCGCCCAGCACGTCACCATCGGTGGCCGCTCGGGCAGCACCGGCGCGCCGGTGATCGAGGACGCGGTGATGATCGCCGCAGGCGCGAAGGTCCTCGGGCCGATCCGGATCGGGAAGGGCGCGATCATCGGCGCCAACGCGGTGGTCCTCAAGGACGTGGGCCCCGGCGAGGTGGTGGGCGGCGTTCCCGCCAAGCCGCTGCGGGCTTCGGCGGATGCACGGGAGGCCTTCCGGCGCGAGATGCGCGAGCACTTCGGCGTCGAGCTGGGCGAGACGGAGCTGCCCCGGGCGGCAGAGGGGCGCTGATGGCGGTGGATCTCGCGGAGAGGCGGGGCGGCGCCGGGAGGCGCCCCCTCGTCCTCGTCGGCCCGTACCCGGCGCCGTGGGGCGGCATCTCGGTCCACCTGCGCTCGCTGCAGCAGCTGGCGCTGCGGAGCGGCTACGAGGTGGAGGTCCTCGACGTCGGCGAGGGGCATGCGAGCCGGGACGGATCGGACGGCGTACGCGATGCGGGCAGCTACGGCCGTTTCGCTGCGGAGCTGCTCCGCGTCGCAGCCAGGGACGCGGTGCTCCACGTCCACGTCCCCGGCAACAACGTGAAGGCGTGGGTCGTCGCCTTCGCCGCCTCCCGGGCGAGGCCCGGAGGCCTGCTCACGGTGCACTCGGGCCTGGCGCCGGCGCTCCTCGACGGATCGCCTACGGCGCGGCGCCTCGCCTGGCTCGCTGCGGCGGGCTACGAGCGGGTCCTCTGTGCCAACGGCGGCATCGCCGCCGCGCTCGAGCGCTGCGGCGTGGAGCCTGCGCGGCTCGAGGTGCTGCCCGCCTTCGTCCCCGGGGCGGTGGCGCCTGCCGATCCGCCGGCTGCAGCGGTGGCGGCGCGGGCCCGCTTCTCCACGCTCCTCGCTGCGGCGCTGGCGCCGGGCAACCAATACGGCGAGGACGTGCTCCTCGACGCGCTCGGCCTCCTCGGCGCGCGGCGGCCCGACTTCGGCTGCCTCGTCTACGGACCGGGCACCGCCGAGGCCGCCTTCGGCGAGCGGCTCGCCCGCCGCGGCCTCTTCGGCAGGGTGGTGCCGCTGGGCGAGATCGAGCAGCCGGCCTCGCTCGGCGTGATGCGCCTCGCAGACGCCTTCCTCCGTCCCACCCGCGCCGACGGCGACTCGGTCTCGGTGCGCGAGGCCCTCGGCCTCGGGGTGCGGGTCGTCGCCAGCGACGTCGGCCACCGGCCGCCGGAGGCCGTGCTCTTCCGGGCGGGGGAGCCCGCCGACCTCGCCGCCCGGATCGAGGCGGCCCTCGCAGCGCCGCCGCCCCCCGAGGGAGCCGGTGCAGGCGACGTGAGCGAACGCATTCTTTCCGCGTGGCGGAGCCTCGGGCTCGCCCGTGTCCGCAAGGGAGTCCAAGCGTGATCCACCCCAGGCATCTCGAAGCGGCCCATGCGCTGCGTGGCCGCGACATCGTCTGTTTCTCCAACGATTGGGACGGGGACCCGCTCTCCAAGACCCACATCATGAAGATTCTCGCCAGGGACAACCGGGTGCTCTGGGTCAACTCCGTGGCCAACCGCAGGCCCCAGGCGAGCGCCTCGGATCTGCAGCGGATCGTGAAGAAGCTGGGCGACGTGGCGAAGGGGATCACCGAGCCGCTGCCCAACCTCCACGTCCTCGGGCCGCTGGCGATCCCCGCCTTCGGTCCGACCGCCCGCAAGATCAACCGGATCATCTTCCGGCAGCAGATCCTCCGGGCGATGAAGAAGCTCGGCTTCCGGGATCCGATCTCGTGGAGCTTCCTGCCTGCCTCCGCGCCGGTGAGCGGCACCCTCGGCGAGGAGCTCGTCGTCTACCACTGCGTCGACGAGTTCTCGGAATTCACGGGCACGCCCGGCGAGATCAAGCAGATGGAGGAGGAGCTCGCCCGCAGGGCGGAGGTGGTGATCGTCTCGGCGGACAAGCTCGCGAGGAGCAAGGGCGCCTGGAACCGGAACCTCCACGTGGTGCGCCACGGCGTCGACCACGCCCATTTCGCCAGGGCCCTCGACGACGCCATCCAGGTGCCGCCGGAGCTGGCGGCGCTGCCGGGGCCGGTGATCGGCTTCTTCGGGCTGGTGGCGGATTGGGTCGACCTCGAGCTGATCCGCGCGGTGGCCGATGCCTTCCCCGAGGGCTCGGTGGCGATCGTCGGCAAGGTGAGCACCTCGCTCGCTGCGCTCCAGGGCGCCCACAACGTCCACCTCTTCGGCCGAAGGCCGTACGAGGAGCTGCCGGCGTGGTGCAAGGGCTTCGACGTGGCACTGATGCCCTTCGTCGAGAACGAGCTCGCCGCCAACTCCAACCCGCTCAAGGTCCGCGAATATCTGGCGGCGGGGCTGCCGGTGGTCTCGACGCCGGTGCCGGAGGTGGAGCGCCTCGGCCTCTGCAAGATCGCCTCGGGCCGCGAGGCGT
This sequence comes from Vulgatibacter sp., assembly GCF_041687135.1. Lineage (NCBI taxonomy): Bacteria > Pseudomonadati > Myxococcota > Myxococcia > Myxococcales > Vulgatibacteraceae > Vulgatibacter > Vulgatibacter sp. The sequence continues at coordinate 39,154 of NZ_JAWLCN010000013.1, forward strand.
TCGTGCGGGCGGTGCGCGAGGCGCTGCGGGATCCGGGACCGAGCAGGGCGCGGAGCGCCTCGATCGCCCACGAATCGTGGGATGCGAAGGTCGACGAGATCCGGATGGCGATCGCCGCGACCTACGAGCGGCGCAAGGGCCGCTGACCCCCCGGGCGAGTCGTTGACGGGAGCGGGTGGGGTGGCGATCTCGGCGCCCATGGCACCGGAGATCGCCCCCATCCGCCGCAAGGCAAAAGTCGACCTGCCCATCGCACAGGTCTTCTCGCTCTGGACCGACTCGCTCGTGCTCTGGTGGCCGCGGGCGTTCACGTGGTCGCAGGAAAAGCTCGAGCGGATCGTGATCGAGCCCCACGCCGGCGGCCGCTGCTTCGAGCGCGGCCCCTTCGACTTCCACTGCGACTTCGGCAGGGTGCTGGTCTGCGAGCCGCCTTCGCTGCTGCGCTTCACCTGGCAGATCGCCCCGGACCGCACGCCGCAGCCGGACCCCGAGAAGTGCAGCGAGGTCGAGGTGCGCCTCGCGGCGGCCTCGCCGACGTCGACGACGGTGGCGATCGAGCACCGGGGCTTCGCGCGGCACGGCGACGGCGGGGAAGCCTACCGGCAGGGCATGGAGCAGGGCTGGGACGAGCTGGTGCGCCGCCTCGAGGCGACGGCGCAGCCGCTCTAGCTAGCTGCCCTGCGGCATCGTCGGCGGCGGCGGCGGCTCGGGGACCGGTTCGTCCGGGCTCTGCGGTGGCGGTTCCGGCGTCTTCTGCGGGCTTTCGTCGCGGATCTTCATCCGGTCGAATCTGCGCCTCTGACGCGTGTCGTGCAGCGCCCGCGGCGGGTGCGGGTCGCTGGTGTTTCCACCCGGAGGAAAACCACTTCCCATCCGGTGCCGCCGGTTGCGCAGCCCGAGGCGCCGTTCGCCTGCTCGGCGGCCTCTTCCTCCGGGCACGGGGGCTGCACCAGGGGCGAGCGTGGATCGACTCGCCTACATCGGTTATCTCGCCCGCACCGTTCCCCCGCACCGCCTGGCGCAGGTGGCGGCGCTCCGCCTCTGGCGCGGCGCCTGGCGCACCCTCGAAGGCGGACCGCAGCTGCCCGCCGAGGAGGAGGTGCTCCGGGCCTTCGGCGCCCGCAGCCTCGCCCAGCTCCCCCGCCGCGTCGCCGCGCCGGTCCCGGGGCCCTGGGGATTCGCCTCGCCCCCAGCGGTGGCGAGCACCGCCCGGACGCTCCGCACGGAGTTGCCGCAGGAGGCGGAGCGCGCGGTGGCCCGGGCGGAGGCCGCGCTGGAGCGGCGCTCGGTGGTTTTCGGGCGGGAGGTGGTCCTGCCGGGCTGCGATCGCTTCGTGCCCCTGGCCAGCGCGGGCTGGCGCGCCATCGACTGGGAGGTCGATCCGGTGAGCGGCGCGCGCTTCGACGGCGGGAGCACGCCGCCGGGCGCGGACATCAAATATCCCTGGGTGCCCGGTCGCCTCGACGAGGTGGTGCACCTCGCCTGCGGCGCGGTCCTCACCGCCGGGCAGCCTTCACGCTCCCGCGCCTTCGCCGATGCCGCGCTCGATCGCATCCTCGACCTCGCCTTCGCTCCCCGCGGCGTGCAGTGGAGCTGCGCGATGGAGGTGGCGCTGCGGGCGGCGAACGTCGCCATCGCCGTGCGCCTCCTCGCAGGGCATGCAGCGCTCGAGGCGCGGCCCGAAGCGCTCCTCGCCGTGCTGCGCTCGCTGGTCTTCCACCTGCGCTGGGTCGAGGGCCACCTCGAGGATACGGTGGCGGTCCCCAACAACCACCTCGTCTCCGATCTCGTCGGACCGGCGGTGGTGGGGGCGCTGCTGCCGCGCCTGCCCGGCGCCGCAGCAGGGGCACGGCGGGCGCTGCGGCAGCTCGAGCGGGAGCTCCTCGCCCAGACCCTTCCCGACGGCCTCAGCTTCGAGGGATCCGTTCCCTACCACCGCCTCGCGGTGGAGCTCTTCCTCCTCGCGGATCTCGCGGCGCAGGGCCTCGCTGCGCCCTTCGGGAGGGAGGCGCGGGAGCGGCTCGCGCAGATGTTCGTGGCGACGCGGGAGCTCGGCGACGGTAGGGGCCTCGCGCCGCAGATCGGCGACAACGACTCGGGGCAGGCGTTGGCCTTCCGGCCGAGGGGACCGCAGGAGCAGGCCTGGCTCCTGCCCATCGGCGCCGCGCTCTTCGAGCGGAAGGAGCTGCACCTGGAGGGCCCGAGCGCCGAGCTGGTCTGGCTGCTCGGCGCGGCGGGGCTGCGGCGGCTCGAGCGCATGCCGCTGGGACGGCGGCCGCGAGATTCGGCGCTGCGCCACGGCGGCGTCTATGTCCTCCGCTCCGAGCGGCTGAGCTGCGCGATCGCCTGCGGGAGCAACGGCACCGGCGGGACGGGAACCCACGGCCACAACGACAAGCTGGCGGTGGAGATCTGCGTCGATGGCAGGCAGGTGATCGGCGATCCGGGCACCGGCAGTTACACCGGCGACCCCGCGCTGCGGAACCGGCTCCGCGGAACCGCCGCCCACAGCACCGTGATCGTCGAAGGCGAGGAGCAGCAGCCGCTGCCTTCGGGCAGGCTCTTTGCGCTCCCCGACAGCGCCCACGCCCGCTGCCTGCGGTTCACGTCCGAGCGGAGCAGGGCTACCTTCCTCGGCGAGCACCGGGGCTACGAGCGGCTCACGCCTGCGGTGATCCACCAGCGCGAGGTCGTCCTCGATCGCCTCCTCGAACGGATCCTGATCCGCGACGAGCTGCAGGGCAGCGGGAAGAGCAGGGCGGAGGCCCGCTACCTCGTCACCTGTGGCGCGGCACGCGTGCGTCCGATCGGCGAGCGGGAGCGGGCCTTCGTGGAGCGCACGCTGCCGCGGGAGCTGCCCTGGGATCTGGAGAACGTGGTGGAGCTGGGGTCGCACCTCGGCCCGCTGGCGCTGCTGATCGGCGCCGGCGCCGCCGGTGCGCCGCGGTTCGAGGAAGCGACGTACGCACGTGGCTATGGCGAGTTGGCGCACGCCCTCCATGTGTGCTTCCGCCTGGAAGGCGTGCTGCCGAGTGTTTTCACCGCTGCCGTGCTGCCCTTCGCAGCAGCAGCAGGGCGTTGAGAGGAGGCGAGTTCGTATGTTGCAGCGTGAGGTTCCGGCTTCGAGCTTGATTGGGAAGATCCGCGCCAAGCAGGCGGTCGTCGGCGTCATCGGCCTCGGCTACGTGGGTCTTCCCCTGGGGATGGCGTTTGCCGAGGAGGGCTTCCCGACGCTCGGGCTCGACGTCGATCGGAAGAAGGTCGCCTCGATCAACCGCGGCGAGAGCTACATCCGCCACATCGAGTCGGCGCCCCTGCAGCAGCTCGCGCTCTCGAAGAAGTTCGAGGCGACGGTCGACTTCTCCCGGGCGAAGGAGTGCGACGCGCTGATCATCTGCGTGCCCACGCCGCTCTCCGAGGCCCGTGAACCCGACCTCACCTTCGTGCAGAAGGCGGGCGAGGCGATCGCGCCGCACCTGCGCCCGGGCCACCTCGTGGTCCTCGAGTCGACCACCTACCCCGGCACCACCGACGAGGTGCTCCGCCCGATCCTCGAGAAGGTGAGCGGCCTCAAGGCGGGCCGCGACTTCCACCTCGCCTTCTCGCCCGAGCGCGAGGATCCCGCCAACGGCAAGTTCACCACCCGCCGGATCCCGAAGGTCGTCGGCGGCTACACGCCCTCCTGCCTCGACGCGGCCACCGCCCTCTACGGCAGCGTGATCGAGAAGGTGGTGCCCGTCTCCTCGACCCAGGTCGCGGAGCTCGCCAAGCTCCTCGAGAACATCTTCCGCTCGGTCAACATCGCCCTGGTCAACGAGATGAAGATGCTCTGCGACCGCATGGGCCTCGACGTCTGGGAGGTGATCGACGCAGCTGCGACCAAGCCCTTCGGCTTCATGCCCTTCTACCCGGGACCGGGCCTCGGCGGTCACTGCATCCCGATCGATCCCTTCTACCTGACCTGGAAGGCGCGGCACTTCGAGTTCTCCACCCGCTTCATCGAGCTCGCGGGTGAGATCAACTCGAACATGCCCTACTACGTGGTCACCAGGACCATCGAGGCGCTCAACTCCCACGAGAAGAGCGTGCGCGGCGCCAACATCCTCGTCCTCGGCGTGGCCTACAAGAAGGACGTCGACGACATGCGCGAGTCGCCTGCGGTGCGGGTGATCGAGCTGCTCGAGGGGAAGGGCGCGAAGATCAGCTACCACGATCCCTACGTGCCGGAGGCGGAGTCGCACCGCAGCGGCAAGAAGTGGCAGGGGGTGGCGCTGACCGACGAGGCGATCGCGAACGCCGATGCGGTGCTCGTCCTCACCGATCACACCAACGTCGACTACCAGGGCGTGGTGCGGAAGGCGAAGCTGGTGATCGACACCCGCAACGCGACCCGCGGCGTGACGGCGGGGCGCGACAAGGTCGTCAAGGCCTGAAGAAATACGGAGCGGGCGCCTCCGGGGGGAGGGCGCCCGCTTGCCGTTGCGGTTCATGCCGTGTCGGCAACGCCGCTGCCCGGGGAGGGGGCAGCGGCGTCCGTGTTCCTGGCTAGTGGACCTGGAGCCAGTAGGGGTCGACCGTCGACGAATCCGAGGACTCGCTGACGACGAGGTAGTACGTGCCCGCCGCCGGGGCGACGAAGGCGAGGCGCGCGCAGTCGCCGACGCCCGAGTCGTCGTCGGAGACGAGCGCGGTCGTAGCAACGCCGTCGTAGATGGCGAGCATCGTGTCGCTCACCGCGGGGGTGGTGGCGGTGCACGCGCCCCAGGTGCCGGAGAAGGTCTCGAACTGGAAGACGTCGCCGGCAGCGGCAGCGGTGAAGCTGTAGTAGTCGAGGTCGCCGGCGCTGTCGATCGAACCCGAGTAGACGCCGCTGGCAGCAAGGGCCACCGCGGACGAGGTGCCGCCGTTCGGCTCGGTCTCGGCGACCGTTTCGACCGTGCAGGTGGCACTGCAGCCGTCGCCGGCGGTGGTGTTGCCGTCGTCGCATTCCTCGGTGCCGTCGGCGAAGCCGTCGCCGCAGGTAATGCTGCGGCAACCGCCGGTGGCAGGGCAGGCGTAGCCGTTGGTGATCGAAGTGCAGTTCGCGTTGCAGCCACCTGCGGACGTGTTGTTGCCGTCGTCGCAAGCCTCGCCGGCGCCGACCAGGCTGTCGCCGCAGAGGTTGCTGCTGCAGGGCTGGCCTTCGGTCTCGCAGGTGAAGCCAGTCTCGATCTGGCAGACGTCGCTGCAGCCGTCGCCGGGGGCGAAGCCGCCGTCGTCGCAGGTCTCGTTCCTGCCCACGACGCCGTCACCGCAGACCGTCTCAGCGTACATGGTGAGCTCGAAGGGGCCGATGGGCGACAGCGCCTTGGAGGAGGCGACGATGGTCATCGTCCCGCCGGGGCCGATGGTGGCGCCGACGCGGCTCGCGCCGCTGTCACCGAAGTCGTCGTCTGCCGCGAGGCAGCCCGCGATGGTGGGAGCGCCGGAGACGGCCCCGTCGTAGAGGAAGAGGTAGCCGTCGCCCCACCAGCTGCCGGTGACGTCGAACTTCACCGGGCGCGCGGTCGGGTTGGTGATCTCGAAGGTGGCGTACGGCCAGACCGAGGTGGTGTCGGCATTGGCGGCGCAGCCGTTGCCGGCGCCTTCCTCGGGGCGGTTGTAGGTCGGCGAGTTGTTGTCGAGCACGCCGGCGATCACCACCGAGCGGCCCGCCTCCGGCACCCACCAGGGCGCGGGCTGGCAGGAGCTGCTGCAGCCGTCGCCGTCCTCGCGGTTGCCGTCGTCGCAGAGCTCGATGCCCAACCAGACGAAGCCGTCGCCGCAGGTGGGGATCTCGCAGCTGGTCAGGCAGTTGTCCGTATCGATATCGTTGCCGTCGTCGCACTTCTCGTCGACGGTGTGGCGGAAGCCGTCGCCGCAGAACGAGGGCTGGCAGCCGCCCATCTCCAGGGTCGCCGTGGGGCCGCTCGGGCAGTCGTCGTTGGCGAAGGTGTTCCCGTCGTCGCAGGTCTCGCCGGGCTGGAGATGCCCGTCGCCGCACATGGCGGGGAAGCACGCGGTGGTGCACTCGTCCGTATCGATGTCGTTGCCGTCGTCGCAGGCCTCGAAGCCGATTCGCACCACGCCGTCGCCGCAGCGCGCTGCCTCGCAGGAGTTGCGGCAGGCGTCCTGGTCGTCGTCGTCGCCGTCGTCGCACTCCTCGTCCTCTGCGTGGGCGAAGCCGTCGCCGCAGAAGGAGGGCTGGCAGCCACCCAGCTCCACCGTGGCGGTGGGGCCGGACGGGCAGTCGTCGGTCGGGTCGTCGTTGCCGTCGTCGCAGACCTCGAACCCTTCGCGGATGAAGCCGTCTCCGCAGCGGGCAGGCTGGCAGTTGGTCGGGCAGGCGTCGGTGTCGTCGTCGTTGCCGTCGTCGCACGCCTCGCCCGCCTGGAGGATCCCGTCGCCGCAGGTGGGCAGCTGGCAGGCGTTGGTGCACTCGTCGTCGTCGACGTCGTTGCCGTCGTCGCAGGTCTCGACGTCCTTCTGGACGTATTCGTCACCGCAGGTGGCGATCTTGCAGTCGCGGACGCAGCCATCGGAGTTGTCCCGGTTGCCGTCGTCGCACTCCTCGACGCCTTCCTTCACGTAGCCGTCGCCACAGTAGGCGACCGTGCAGTCGGAGAGGCAATCGTCGGTGTCGTCGTCGTTGCCGTCGTCGCAATCCTCGCCGGCGTCGAGGCGGCCGTTGCCGCAGAGCTCGACACTTCCGCCGGTCCCGCCGGTGCCACCGGTTCCACCCGTACCGCCGGTCGCACCGGTCCCGCCGGTTCCGCCCGTACCCTCCCCGTCACCGCCGCCACCACCACAGCCACCGAGCGCGAGCCCTGCGGCCAGAACGACTGCCATCGTCCACCGTGTCACGTGGTACCCCTCCGTCTGCTGCATGAATGCGTCGCGCGATTGTAGAAGGTGCCTGCAACTGCAAGCAAGCAGGCGGGCGGTGGGGAACGGCGAAAGTTCGTGCCGCGGCGCGTTGCGCACCTTGGGGTACAGGCGCGTTTGCGCCAGGTGAAAGGTCCTACGGCGTGCAGGCAGGAACGAGAGACGCCCTCCCGCGCGGTGGCGGGAGGGCGTGTGCGTGACGGCGCGGCGGATCAGCCGCCGCCTCGTGCATCGCTACTCGATCCGCATGAGCTCCATCGTTGCGTCGTCGTAGGACCAGAGGACGTTGGCGACAGGATCGAAGCCGAGGCCGTAGTCGGACGTACCGGTGCCATAGCTGAAGTGTTGGCCGACGTAGGCAGCGCTGGCGGGCGAGCAGACGTAGTGCGCCTCCTCGTCGCTCTCCTTGCGGTAGAGCACGTCGGCGATTCCATCCGCGTCGAGGTCACGAACGTGGACCGCCATGTTGGTGGTGTTGCCGGGGAGACCGGTGGCCAGCTCGGTGATCGTCCCATCGCCGCGGTCGATGCGAATGACCGCATAGTTCGTGCCCGAGGTGCCCTGCCGGCAGGTCGTGTAGAAGTATGAGGCGTCCACAGCGAGGCCGCTGCAGTAGGTGTAGGAACCCTGCCCGAACTCACGGACGAGATCGGCCGTGACCGGAACCGTCCCGGTGGTCGGCGCCGCCCATATCTGGGTGGCGACGGTGCTGGAGGACTCTCCGGTCAGCATGAAGAGCGTGCCGCCGTGGGCCGCCATGCTGTGGATGTCGTCCTCCGGCTCCACAGGGAAGCTGACGAAATCCTGGACATTCCAGGTGGTGCCGCCGTCGGTGCTGATCCGATAGACGTGACCGGTGGTACCGGAGGTCACGCTGTTGGTCGTGTAGACGTTCTGTCCGTCGACCAGCAGGTCGTAGCCGAGGTGATCGGAGCCGATGCCCGCGGCCAGGTGGACGTTCTGCGCTCCGTTGCCACCCTTCGCGAAGCGGAAGAGGGACGAGGTTCCGCCAACGTAGACCCAGCCGTTCGGATCCGAATCCGCGACGACGTAGTATTCGGAGGTGAAGCTGCCGATGAGTCCGGTCGAGACGCGCGTTGCGGTCGTGCCGACCACGCCACCGGTACCCGGGCTGCAAGATGCCGCGGGGACGCCCACGGTCCAGCTCGCTGCTGCGACAGGGCTGCCGCACAGCGTATCGGAGAGGCCGGACCAGCCGATCGAGAGCTGCTCGCCAGCCGGGAAGCTGATCCCGGGGGCGATCGTGAGGGTCCTTCCGTCGCTCGAGAGCGTGACCTCGGGTGCCGGCAGCGTGTAGGTCAGGCTGGTGCCCAGCGTACCCGTAATCGTGACCGATCCGGTTGCTGCGTTGATCGGCCAGTCGAAGGTGGCCTGGAACGTCGGGGTGGGGGACGAGGTGAACCCGCCATCCCGAGGCGAGAGGGTGACGCCGGGCGTGTGGCTGGCGCAGTTCGTCTCGCTCACCTGCATGACGAGCGGATTGCTGAGCGGCTCGGTCCCCGAGGTGCTGTCCACGAGGTAGATGAAGTAGCTGCTGCCGGCGCTCACGGGGAAGTCGAAGCGCAGCGCCGTGGCGGTGTACTCCGATGCGCAAACGAGCTCGGGGGAGATCGAACCGCACGTTCCGTCGCTCACCACCGCGTGCCAGCGGTTGCTGGCGGGCTTGTCGATCACGATCTCGACCGCGCCGTTGATCGCCGAATCGTACTGGAGGACGACGTCGCCGCCATCGGGGGCATAGCTCGCGCCGCACGAGGGGGAGCTCGTTACGTACTCGAGCATCGTCGCCGTATTCGACACGATGTTGATGCCCGCATAGATCTCCGCAGGATCCAGGCAGTTCTCGCCGGCTGCGGGGGTGGCGCAGGTTCCGGCGCTGCAGACCTGGCCCGCCATGCAGGCTGCGCCGCACGCGCCGCAGTTGGCCGCGTCGTTCATGAGATCGACTTCGCAGCCATTGGCGACGAGTGTGTCGCAGTTGTCGAAGCCTGCGTCGCACTGCCCCAGGCCGCACGCCCCTGCGATGCAGCTTGCCGTGCCGTTGTCGGGCGCCTCGCAGGCATTGCCGCAGGCGCCGCAGTGGTCGACCGCTGTTGCGAGCGTGGTCTCGCAACCGTTCGTTCCCGAGCTTGCGAGGTCGGCGTCGCAGTCGCCATAGCCAGTGAGGCAGACGTTGTCGCACGAGCCGGTAGCGCAAACCGCCGCGGCGTTACCTGCTGCGTCGCAGGTGGTACCGCAGGCGCCGCAGTTGGCGGGGTCCCGCTGGCTCGAGGTGCAGGACCCGCCACACGTGTCCATTCCCTCGGCACAGGTGCCGGCGCAGGCACCCCCGCTGCAGACCTCACCCGGCGAGCAGGCGTTGCCGCAGGCGCCGCAGTTGAGCGGGTCGGTGCCGGTGTTGGTGCACTGGCCCTCGCAGAGGTCCGCTGCGAAATCGCCGCAGGTCGGGACGCAGCTCCCCGCTTCGCAGATCTCGCCATCGCCGCAAGCCGTGCCGCAGGCGCCGCAGTTGTTCCGGTCGCCCTGGAGGTCGCGGCAGGTTTCGTCGCACTCCGAGAGACCGCTCGCACAGTGCAGTTCGCAGGCGCCGGTCACACACCGCTCGTCGGCTGCACAGCTGTTGCCGCAGCTGCCGCAGTGGTCCCGATCCGTCTCGAGAATCCGGCAGGTGCCATCGCACTCCGTCTGGCCGGCAGCGCAGGTGGTCGCGCACGCGCCGTCGACGCAGACCTCGCCGGCGGCGCACGTCGTGCCGCACGCGCCGCAATGCTGCCGTGTTTCCTCGAGGCTGAAGCAGCCACCGTCGCAATCCTCCTGGCCCGCGGGGCAGCTCGTGAGGCAGGCGCCGTCGGCGCAGACCTCGCCGGCGCCGCATGCAATCCCGCATGCGCCGCAGTGATCGGCATCGGTGTCCAACGTGGTGCAGGCGCCGTCGCAAAGCTCCTGGCCTGCGGGACACGCGGTGGCACAGCTAGCCTCGACGCAAGTCTCTCCGACGCCGCAGCTGTTGCCGCAAGCGCCGCAGTTGTCGTCCGAGGTCTGCAGGTCGAAGCAGCCGCCGCCACATTCGTCCTGCTCCGCGGGGCAGCTCAGCACACACACACCGGCAGCGCAGGCTTCCTCGTCGCCGCAGGCGACGTCGCAGCCGCCGCAGTGCCGCGGATCGGTCTGGGTATCGACGCAGCCGGCGCCGCAGAGGAGTTCCTCCTCCCCGCAAATCGGGGGGCCGGCTACCGGATCCTTTTTCTCTTCGTTCCCGCCACAGGCGGCAAGGCCAAGCACGAGCGCCATCGCGCTCATCGTCAGTCGCCAGATCATGACGTTCCTTCTCTTCGCTGGGGCCGCCTCGCAGCTCGGCTGCCGGGCGAAGGTGGGACCCGCAGGGCCCCACCTTCCGCCGCCAGAGGCGGCCGCCTGCGCTACTGGATGCGGATGAAGTCGAGGCTGTCGTCGTCGTACGCCCAGAGCGTGTTCGCTACCGGATCGAACCCGAGCCCGTAGTTGCTGGTGCCGGAGCCGAAGACGTAGTGGAGGTCGACGTACGGAGAAGCGCCGCCGAGGTCGCAGACGAAGCGGCCCTGCTCGACGTCTTCCTTGCGGTAGATGAAGTCGGCGATGCCGTCGGCATTGCCATCGGCTGCGTAGAGCGCCATCGCGACGGTGCTTCCGGGAAGATTCACCGCCAGCTCGGTCACGGCTCCGGTCAGGCGATCGATGCGAAGCACCGCGTAGTCGTCGCCCGTGGTGCCGCGACGGCAGTTCACGTAGTAGGAGGCCGAATCCACGCCGATACCCGAGCAGTTCGTATAGGAGCCGGCCCCGAACTCGACCTCGAGCACGGCAGTGTCCGGCAGCACGGCTGCAGCAGAATCGATCGACCAGATCTGGGTGTCGACGCTGGAGGTTCCCTCGTGGGTGAGGAGGAAGATTCGGCCGCCGTATGCACCCGCGCTCCGGAAGTCGTCGGCGGGCGCGGTCAGGAACGATGCCATGTCCTGGATGCTCCAGGTCGATCCGCCATCCGAGCTGATCCGGAAGAGGTGACCGTCGGTGCCGCTGGTCTTGCTCTCGACCGTGTAGATGTTCTGGCCGTCGATCAACATCGCATAGCCCAGGTTGCTGCTGGCCAGGCCCGCGAGGTCGTAGACGTTCTGGGTCATGCCGCCAGCCTTGGGCTTCCGATAGAGCGTCGTCGCCCCACCGAGGTAGACGTAACCGTTGGCATCGCCGTCGGATGCCACGTAGTACTCGGTCGGACCGCTCACGAGGTTCTCCAGCGGTACCCGGGTGACGGAGCTTCCGACCATGCCGCCGCTGCCGGGGCTGCAGGGGGTGACGGGGAGGGTGAAGCTCCACGTCGGCGCAGGGGCCGCCGCCCTGCAGCGGCTGTCCACCAGGCCCGTCCAGCTGACGGTGACCTGTTCGCCGGACGCGAACGCGGTGCCGGGCTGGATGGTCATCAGCAGTCCGTTGCTGGAGACCGTCACGTTGGGCGAGGGCAGAGAGAAGCTGAGGTTGGTCCCCAGGGTTCCGGTGAGGTTGATCGTGCCGGTGTCGGCCGCCATCGGCAGGTCGAAGGTCACCTCGATGAGCGGGTTGAGCGTGTTGAGCGTCGCGCCGTTTGCGGGCGAGAGGACCGTCGCCGCCGGGGCAGGCCGCAACGAGCAGTCGAACTCGTCGACGAGCACCTGGAGCGGATTGCTCAGGGGGGCGGTGCCGGAGCTGGTGTCGACAACGTGGACGAAATAGCTGGTACCAGCGGTGGCGTTGAAGGTGCCGCCCATGCTCGACGGGGCCCAGTCGGAGATGCACGCAAGCTGCGGCGTCAGCGTTCCGCAGGCCGCATCGCTCACCACCGCGACCCAGCGGGTGTTGGTGGGCTTGTCGGTGAAGGTGAGCCCGACCTCGCCGCTGAAGGTCGCGTCGTAGCGCAGCACGATGTCGGGGCCGTCCGTGGTGCCGAAAGCGACGCAGCTCGGCGTGCTGGTGAGATAGTCGTTCTGGATCGCGCCCCAATTGATTGTGTTGGCCCCGCTGGTGAGGACGATCGGGTTCGAGCAATTTTCCCCGGGGCCGGGATCCGCGCAGGTTCCCGCGGCGCAGTACTGGGTGGGCCCGCAGGTGATTCCGCAACCACCGCAATTGGCGACATCATTGTTGATGTCTGCCTCGCAGCCGTTGTCGAGCACGCCGTCACAATCTACGAAGCCGGTATCGCACTGCGCGATGCTGCAGCTGCCGTTGGTACACGCAGCGGTTCCATTGGCGGGCAGGCCGCAGGCGTTGTCGCAAGCGCCGCAATGCTGCAGATCGGTGTCGAGGACGGCCTCGCACCCATCGGATCCCGAGGTTGCGAGGTCGGAGTTGCAGTCGGCATAGCCGACCGAGCAGATGCTCGCGCACGAGCCGCCGGTGCAGACCGGATTCGCGTTGGCGAGGGCGGGGCAGCTGGTTCCACAGGTGCCGCAGTTCGTCGGGTCGTTCGCGAGCGAGGTGCAGCTGCCGCCGCACACGTCGAGGGCCTCGGCGCAGGTTTCGGCACAGGCGCCGGCGCTGCATACCTCACCAGCGTCGCAGCCGACGCCGCAGGCGCCGCAATTCTGCGCGTCGGTCTGGAGGTTGGTGCACGCTCCCTCGCAGAGATCCTGTGCGAACCCGGCGCAGGTCGCCTCGCAGCTACCCTCGACACAGGCCTCGCCATCATCGCATGCGATGCCGCATGAACCGCAGTTCGTGCGATCGCTCGTGAGGTCCCGGCAGGCACCGTCGCATTCGGACAGGCCATCGGCACAAACGAGCTCGCAGGAGCCCGTCACGCAGAGCTCGTCGTTGCCGCAAACGTTGCCGCAGGCGCCGCAGTTCTCACGATCGGTATCGAGGAAGCGGCACGCTCCATCGCACTCGGTGAAGCCCGCGAGGCAGGAAGTGGCGCAGGCGCCATCGACACAGACCTCGCCCGAGGGGCAGGTGCTGCCGCAACCACCGCAGTTCGTGCCCGAGGACTCGAGGTTGTAGCAGCCGCCTTCGCAGACTGCCTGCCCGGTGGGGCACTCCGGCTCGCACGAACCAGCGGAGCAGACCTCGCCCGCCGCGCATACGGTGCCGCACGCGCCGCAGTTGTCGGGGGCGGTGTCGAGGACGACGCAGGAACCGTCGCAGAAGGCCTGGCCGGTCGGGCACTCGGGTTCGCAGGCGCCGGCGGTGCAGGTCTCGCCCGTTGCGCAAGCGTTTCCGCAAGCGCCGCAGTGCGCCCGTTCGCTCTGCAGGTCGAAGCAACTACCGTCGCAATCGACCTGGGAACCGGGACAGCTCAGTTCGCAGGAGCCGGCGACGCAAAGTTCACCGTCGCCGCAGACATTGCCGCATGCACCGCAGTGGCGCTCGTCGGTCGTGGTGTCGACGCAGGAGAGTCCGCAGAGCGTATCGGTCTCCGCGCATCTTGGTGTCCGATCGACTGGGGCCGATCCCTCTTCGGTTCCGCCGCACGCGGCGAGCCCGAGTACGAGCGCAGCAGCGCCCAGCAACACGCGCCAGTTCATGCCGTTCCTTCCGTCCGGATGTCGTGGGTGTCGCGGCGCGCTACGCAGCCGCGGAAAGAGCCTGCGCGGTGCGCTGGCCGATCCACGGTGGTGCCGTGCCACGGTCTACCCCCCTCAATGTGGTTGGTGCGGGGGCATTGTATGGGGACAAACAAATTCGCTGCAAGTCATAGCGGTGCTGCACTGCGGCATGGCCGTGCCGGAGGGCCGCTCTTCGAATGTCGTGAGCTGCAGGAACGCCGACGCCCTCCTGCACGGTGGCAGGAGGGCGTCGGTCTAGCTCACTTGCTGAAGGGAGGCGTTACGGCGCCCGCACCGCCTGGAGCACGTAAGTCACGGTGCTCGGGACCGTGGAACCCGCGGTGCTGCCGGTCGGATCGACGAAGATGTAGATCGTCTTACCGGCCTCGAGCGTGGTCGTAAACGTGTCGCTCGTCGACGCCACGCAGGCGAGGTCGTTCCCGGAGAAGGACGGGCAGATGTCGTTCGCGTAGATCGTCGCCGAGAAGGAGCTCGTCTCGGTGAACGTATACGTTCCGTCCGTCGGCGCGGTGAAGGAGTAGACCGCGTCGTTGTAGCCGCCGGTCGCGTCGCAGCTGCCCTGGTAGGTGGGGGTCATGCTGGTCAGGTTGCCGGCGTGCTCCCAGGTGTTGGGTGCGGTCGAGCTGTTGAGCGCGATCAGGTCGTAGGGGGCGTTGCAGGTGTCGCCGACGCGGTAGCAGAAGTTGCTGCATCCGTCGTTGTCGACGGTGTTGCCGTCGTCGCATTCCTCGCCCGATTCGACCGTGCCGTTGCCGCACGTCGAGGCGACGCAGGTGCCGCCGACGCAGTCGGCGCCCTCGTCGCAGCGATCCGCAGCACCGGTGACGTCGCAGGCCCCGCCCACCGCGACCGTCGGGAGGACGGTACCGGTGAGGGTGTAGCCGCGGACGCTGCTGGCGGTGGTGGTCTCGCTGTCGACCCAGACGTAGACGGTGTCGTTCGCCCCCAGGTAGAAGGAGAGCGTCTGCGCCGTCGCGTCGTCGGCGTTGGCGCTGCAGGCGATGCGGGTGTTCCGCGTGTCGCAGCTGCTGGCGATGTCGAGCACGAGATCCACGCTGCTGCTGTTGGCGAGGCTCAAGGTCCAGTGCTCGCCGTGGGTGCCGTTGCCGCTCACCGCATAGACCACGTCGCGGTAGTCGCCGGTGGCGGTGATCGAGCCGTAGCAGGACGGGTTGCGATCCTGGCCGTACTGGTTCAGATCGCCGCTCGCGGCGAAACCGGTGGGGCTCGGGTTGGTGTCGGCGAGGCGCAGGTCGAAGGGCGCGTTGCAGTTCTCGCCACGGACGAAGCAGTTGTTGCTGCAGGCGTCGTGGTCGTTCTGGTTGCCGTCGTCGCATTCCTCGCCGCCGTTGGGCTCGGGGACGCCGTTGCCGCAGACGGTGGCGACGCAGACGTTGGCGGTCTGGTCGCAGACCCCACCGAAGGCGCAGACGCTGGTGACGCCGGCAGGATCGCAGGCGCCGCCGAGGTCGACGATGGCCTGGACCGAGCCCACGAGGGTGAAGGTCCCCTCGTTGACGGTGGTCGTGCCGTAGCCGTCGACCACCACGTACACGGTCTGGCCCTGCTGGAGCTCCATCGTCACTGCGTCGACAGCACCGGCGCTGCCGGTCTCCACGCATGCCAGCTCGGTGGTCGGGTCGCCGCAGGTGCTCATCACCCCGAGCGCGGTGTCGAAGCTGCCCGACACCTCGAAGCGGTAGTTGCCGCGGACCGGCGCGGTGTACTCGAAGAAGCGATCGCCGTTCTTGCTGGAGAGCGTGCAGTCGAGATCGTAGTCGGCGCCGATGCCCAGCGTGGTGCTGCTCACCGTGAAGCCGTGGGTGACGGGGTCGCCGGTGACGAGCCAGGGAGCGGCGCAGGTGTCGCCCTCGATCTGGCAGGTCGCGCTGCAGCCGTCACCGTCGACGGTGTTGGCGTCGTCGCAGCGCTCGGGCAGATCGACGAAGCCGTCGCCGCAGCTGACCGTGCGGCAGGCGCTCCCCGCGGTGGGGCAGGCGTAGCCCGCCTCGATCTGGCAGATCGCGCTGCAGCCATCGCCGGCGACGGCGTTTCCGTCGTCGCAGGTCTCGCGGCCGGTGGCGTCGAGGGCGCCGTTGCCGCAGGTCGCCGTGCAGACGAGACTGGTGGCGTCGCAGGACGAGCCGACCGCACAGAGCTCGGTCGTGGTGCTGTCGCAGGTGCTGCCCACGGCGAGGAGGGGCGTCGAGGCGCCGGCGAGGGTGAAGGTGCCCTCGTTCAGCGTCGAGTCGCTCCAGCCGTCGACGAGGAGGTAGACCGTCTCGCCTGCGTGGAGGCGGATGGTGAGGACCTCGTCGACGCCGTCGCCGTTGTCGTCCTCGCAGGCGAGGTTGGACGTCGGGGCGCCGCAGACCGTCTGCACGGAGAGCGTCGGATCGAAGGCCGCCTCGCCGGAGAGGGTGAAGGTCCAGAGTGCATCGGTGGGCGAAGTGAAGGCGTAGACGAGATCGCCGTTGCGTCCGGAGGGCGTGCAGCCCGCCTGGTAGTTGGCACCCTGTCCCACGGTGCTGCCGTGGAGCAGGACGGTGCCGTCCTGGCGGACCGGCAGAACGGTGCCGTCGGCGCACGTGTCGCCTTCGGGCAGGCAGTTCGCGCTGCAGCCGTCACCGCTCACCAGGTTGCCGTCCTCGCAGAGCTCGCCGGCGTCGAACCAGCCGTCGCCGCAGGCGATCGGATGGCAGAGGCTGCCGCCAGCAGGGCAACCGTAGCCGCTCTCGACCTGGGTGCAGTCCGCGTTGCAGCCGTCGCCGGCGAGCGCGTTGCCGTCGTCGCAGACCTCGTTGCCCGCAGGCTCGATCACCCCGTTGCCGCAGACGGTGCTGGTGCAGGTGAGGGTGGTGGCGGAGCAGTTGAGGCCCGCATCGCAGACGTTGGCGACGCCGCTCGGATCGCAGCTGCCGCCGTCGCCGACGATGGGGAGGACGGAGCTCGCCATGGTGAAGGTGCCGCCGCGTACGGTGGCGGTGGCGCTGGAGGCGTAGCTGTCGACGACGAGGTAGACGGTCTCGCCGACCCGCAGCTCGAGGGTGACGGTGTCGGTGCCGTTGCTCGTCGCGGTCCCGATCTCGCTGCAGGCGAGCTGGGTGCTCGTCTCGCCGCAGCCGTCGAAGACGGCGAGGGCGGAGTCGTAGCTCGCGGCGGTGATGGTGAAGGTCCAGATGCCGTCGATGGGCGGGCTGAACTGGAAGACGCGATCACGCCCGTAGCGGGTGTTGGCCGAGCAGCCGAGCTCGAAGTTGGGGCTCGCCTGGTTGGTGTCCGAGCTCACCGTGACGTTGTTGCTCGCGTCGGCGGTGAGGACCCAGGGCATGGTGCAGTCGTTGCCTTCGACCCGGCAGGTCGAAGAGCAGCCGTCGCCGTCGGTCACGTTCCCGTCGTCGCAGCCCTCGGTGGAGGAGACGACGCCGTCGCCGCAGGAGGGGATGGTGCAGCCGCTGCCACCGGGGCAGACGTAGCCGCCCTCGATGGTGCAGTCGGCGCTGCAGCCGTCGCCGCCGGAGCTATTGCCGTCGTCGCAGCGCTCGCCGGCGTCGAGGGCATTGTTGCCGCAGAGCCCGGTGGCGACGCAGGTCAGCGTGCCCGCATCGCAAGTGGATCCGAGCGGGCAGGGGCTGGTGGCCCCGGCGGTGTCGCAGGTCGCGCCGACGGCGACGGTGGAGACCGAGGTGCCGACGAGGGTGAAGCTGCCTTCGTTGTCGGTGCTGTTTCCGTAGCCGTCGACCAGCAGGTAGACGGTCTCGTTCGCAGCGAGGGTGACGCTGACCGTGTCGCCGCCCCCGGTGCTGCCGGTCTCGGCGCAGGCGAGGTTGCTCGCCTCGACGCCGCACGCAGCCTGGACCGCGAGGGCGCTGTCGAAGGTCGCGCTCTCGATGGTGAAGGTCCACCGGGCGGCCGAGGGCGCGGTGAAGGCGTAGACGAGATCGCCGTTGCGGCCGGTGATCGCGCAGCCTGCCTGGTAGTCGGAGCCGACGAGGCCATCGGTGTTGCTGAAGATCCGGACGGTTCCATCGGAGCGGACGGGCAGCTGCGCCACGTTGGCGCAGGTGTCGCCCTCGACCTGGCAGGTGGAGCTGCAGCCGTCGCCGGAGAACGGGTTGCCGTCCTCGCAGAGCTCACCGGCGTCGACGATGTCGTCGCCGCAGACGATCGGCCTGCAGGGGAAGCCGACGCTCTCGCAGACGAAGCCGGCCTCCGCGGCGCAGGTGGGCGAGCAGCCGTCCGACGCGATCACGTTGCCGTCGTCGCAGGCCTCGCCGTTGCCGAGGAGCGAGTCGCCGCAGACGTTCGGGAAGCAGGTGCCGGCGGCGTTGCAGCTGTAGCCCGGCTCGAGGACGCAGCCGATGTTGCAGCCGTCGCCGTTGACGGCGTTGCCGTCGTCGCACTGCTCGGCGGGGCTGGTCGTGCCGTCGCCGCAGATCGGTGCGGTGGAGATCTCCAGGTCGTAGGCCCCGATGTACGGGGTGGAGGTCAGGTAGGCGGAGACCACGACGACCTTCGTCTCGCCGGGGGCCACCGGGATCGACGGGAGCTCGGCGGCGGTGCCGTTGTCACCGTCGACGCAGTTGGTGGTCGGGGCGGCGGGATCGAAGGGCGGGGTGTAGACGTGGATCACGCCCTGGCCCGTGGCCCAGGCGCTCCGCAGGGTGATGGTCTTGGTCAGCGGGCCGTCGTTCACCACGCGGTGGATCTCGTAGGGCAGGCCGAGCCGCGTGGTCGAGGGGCTGCAGTTCGCGTTCGGCACGTCGCGGATCGGATCGTGCGCGTCGATGTTGCCCTGCAGGGTGATCTTGCCATCCGCAGCGGCGAGGGGCACCGCCTCGACGACGCAGGCTGCGTCGCAGCCGTCGCCCGGGGTGGTGTTGGAGTCGTCGCACTCCTCGGCGCCGTGCCGGAGGAAGCCGTCGCCGCAGAACGCGGTGGCGCAGCTGGCGGGGCAGGCATCGTGGTCGTTGGCGTTGCCGTCGTCGCAGGTCTCGACGCCGGCCTGCACGAAACCGTCACCGCAGGTGGCAGCGGCGCAGGTCGAAGGGCAGGCGTCGGTGTCGTCGGTGTTGCCGTCGTCGCAGACCTCGGCCCCCTCGTGGACGATGCCGTCGCCGCAGAATGCGACCGCACAGGCGTTGGTGCAGTCATCGGTGTCGATGTCGTTGCCGTCGTCGCAAGCCTCGACGCCGGCGAGGACGAAGCCGTCGCCGCAGGTGGCGATCTCGCAGGTGGTGGGGCAGAGGTCGCCGTCGTCGGCGTTCCCGTCGTCGCAGGCCTCGACGCCTGCCTGCACGAAACCGTCACCGCAGGTGGCGGTCTGGCAGGTGCCAGGGCAGCCGTCGGTGTCGTCTTCGTTGGCGTCGTCGCAGGTCTCGACACCGGCCTGGACGAAGCCATCGCCGCAGGTGGCGGTCTGGCAGGTGCCCGGGCAACCGTCGGTGTCGTCGGCGTTGGCGTCGTCGCAGGTCTCTACGCCGTCCTGGACGAAGCCGTCGCCGCAGGTGGCGGGAATGCAGCCGGTGCGGCAGGCGTCGGTCTCGACGTCGTTGCCGTCGTCGCAGGGCTCCCCGCTGTCGACGGTGCCGTCGCCGCAGGTGGCCTCCTGGCAGTTGGTGCGGCAGGCGTCGGCTGCGGTGTCGCTGTTGGCAGCGCCGTCGTCGCAGGCCTCGGCGCCTTCCTGCACGAAGCCGTCGCCGCAGCGGGCGGGCTGGCAGGTGGTGGGGCAGAGATCGGTGTCGTCGGTGTTGCCGTCGTCGCAAACCTCGACGCCGGCCTGCACGAAGCCGTCGCCGCAGCGGGCGGCGACGCAGTTGGCGAGGCAGGCGTCGGTCTCGTCGGCGTTTCCGTCGTCGCATTCCTCGACGTCCGCCTGCACGACGCCGTCGCCGCAGGTGGCGGAGACGCAGGTCGAGAGGCAGGCGTCGCTGTCGTCCTCGTTGCCGTCGTCGCAGCCCTCGACGCCGGCGTGGACCACGCCGTCGCCGCAGGTGGCGCTCACGCAGTTGTTGCGGCAGGCGTCGGTGTCGACGTCGTTGCCGTCGTCGCATTCTTCGGAGCCGGCCTGGACGAAGCCGTCGCCGCAGGCGGCGGTCTGGCAGGTGGTGGGGCAGGCGTCGGTGTCGACGTCGTTGCCGTCGTCGCAGGTCTCGACGCCGGCCTGGACCACGCCGTCGCCGCAGGACGCGGCGACGCAGGTGGAGAGGCAGCCGTCGGTGTCGACGTCGTTGCCGTCGTCGCATTCCTCGACGCCGGCCTGGACGATGCCGTCGCCGCACGTGGCGGCGGTGCAGGTGTTGCGACATCCATCCGTGTCGTCGGCGTTGCCGTCGTCGCAGCTTTCGCCTGCTTCGACCTTGCCATTGCCACACACGGGTTCTTCTTCGCTGCCACCACATGCCACGGAGACGAGGCACACGACGGCCAGCGCGAGCCAGCTACTAGACAGCTTCAAGCGATCCCCTCACATCAGCCCCGCAGGGCTCCACTTTCGGTAGGCGAGCGAACGATATGTGAGGTGGTGAAAAAATCGCAACAGATGGTTGACAGGATGCTTGGTGTTCGTTCTATCCGGTTTGAGCTGCAAGCAATTGACGCCCTGCGGCGGGGCTCGGCGTCGTGCATCGAGCACCCTCCGGGCCCGAAGGCAGCGAAGCGCTCCCGATGCGGCGGCGATTGGGGTACGTTCCTGGCTTCCGCTTCGAAGAAACCCGCAGGAGTTCCCCATGTTGCGCCGCTTGCGTCCCTCTGCCCTCGCCCTGGCCCTGTGTCTCGCCGCACCCGGCGCCGTTCAGGCCGCGGAGGCGGGGACGCGGACCACGGTGAAGAAGCAGGACGAGCGGCTGCAGGTGCTGGACGGCCTCGCCAACGAGCTCGCCCGCTCGATGAAGAAGCTCCGGCTCGAGGGGCACGACGCCCCGTACTTCATCTCCTACCAGCTCAAGGACACCCGCTCCCACGGCGTGGTCGCCCGCTACGGCGCCCTCTTCGACGACCGGAGCCAGCGGGAGGCGAAGCTCGCCGTCGACGTCCGGGTTGGGAGCTACGAGCTCGACTCCTCCGAGGGTGACGAGGAGATGCCCTTCTTCCTCGGCGGCGACCAGGGCCCGACCTACCTGGCGCAGAACGACGCGCCGCTCTCGCCCGATCCCCGGGCGCTCCACAACGCGCTCTGGCTCCTCACCGACGAAAAGTACAAGGCGGCGCTCTCGAACTTCCTCAAGCGCAAGGCCTCCGGGGTCTACGCGGCGGAGCAGGAGGAGGAGCGCGCGGTCTCGTTCACGAAGGAGAAGCCGGTCCGCTTCGTCCAGGAGCCGGTGGAGTTCCCCTTCGACAAGCCCCGCTGGCTGGAGGCGGCGAAGACGCTCTCCGGTCTCTTCCGCGACTACCCCGAGATCTTCGACTCGGAGGTGCGCGTCACCGGCGACAAGGTCCTCCGCATCCAGACCAACAGCGAGGGATCCCGGCTCGTCACCGAGGAGACCCTCTACGCCGTCCACGTGCAGGCGGTGACCCGCGCCACCGACGGGCAGCTCCTCGACAACTCGCGGGACTTCTACGCCGCCACCGAGGGCGAGCTGCCCTCCTTCGAGGCGATGCGGGAGGAGACCGGCAAGATGATCGCCGAGCTGCTCGCGCTGCGCACCGCGCCGGTGATCGATCCCTACACCGGCCCCGCCATCCTCGCCCCCGAGGCCACCGGCGTCCTCTTCCACGAGACCATCGGCCACCGCCTCGAGGGCGAGCGGCAGGACGACGACAACGAGGGCCGCACCTTCAAGGGCCAGGTCGGCAACCGGGTGCTGCCGACCTTCCTCTCGGTGGTCGACGACCCCACCGAACGGATCTTCCAGAAGCGCACCCTGAACGGCTTCTACCGCTACGACGACGAGGCGGTGGCGGGGAAGAGGACGACGCTGATCGAGAAGGGCGTGCTCCGGAACTTCCTGCTCTCGCGCAAGCCGGTGAAGGGCTTCACCCACTCGAACGGCCACGGCCGCGCCCAGTCCAACCGCAAGCCGATGGCCCGGATGGCCAACCTCTTCGTCCTCTCCGACAACCAGGTGCCGTACCCCGAGCTGCGCAAGCGCCTGATCGAGGAGGCGAAGCGGCAGGGGAAGCCCTACGCCCTGATCATCCGCGACATCACCGGCGGCAACACCAACACCTCGACCTACGGCTACCAGGCCTTCAAGGGCGTCCCGCGCATGGTCTACCGCGTGGACGTGAAGACCGGCGAGGAGCAGCTGGTGCGTGGCGTGGAGATCGTCGGAACGCCGCTGACGTCGATCAACAAGATCGTCGCCACGGGTGACGAGTTCGGCATCTTCAACGGCTTCTGCGGGGCGGAGTCGGGCTACGTGCCCGTCTCGACCGTGGCGCCGGCTGCGCTGATCACCGAGCTCGAGCTGCAGCGCACGGTGAAGGCGAACGAGCGCTCGCCGATCCTTCCCGGACCGTGGGCGAAGCAGAAGAAGGAGTGAGCCGCGTCCCGTCCGCGGGCTGCATCATGCTCGTCGAGGGCGGCGTCACGATCGTCGAGGTCTGCGAGTAGAGGGCGCGGCCTCCCGCCGGACCGGCGGCGGACCGTGCCCGCCGTGCCGTCACGCGGCGACCTGGGCGAAATCGGAACGCACCGGCTCCCAAACCGCGATCTGCCGCGGCGCCGCGAGCAGCGACGGCAGGCGCTCCCAATAGGCCCTGCGGTGCGCCCGCCCGATCTGCACCTCCTCCACGTCGCGCGCATCCGTCCACGTCTCGTCGAGAGGAAGCGATCGGGATTCGAGGGATCGCGGTGGAGGACGGCGTTTACGAAGTAGCCTCGTTCCGCATCTCGTCGAGCACCGGCGTGAGCAATGCGAGGAACTCCGCGGCGCAACCGGGTCGATGGGCTGATCTGTAAGGGATGTACCCGGTTTGACCCCACGCCTGACCCACCCGGGGGCTATCGCCCAATTGGCCGTCGTGAGAATCTATGCGCATTCAACCGTGGGGGCGGTGATGGCGCGCGTGTTCGGAAAGAAGCGGCGGCGGAGCCGGAAGAAGGGCCAGCAGGATCTGCCGCTGAAGAAGCGCTGCACGCATGGCGGGGAGCGGAAGGGCGCGGGGCGAAAGCGCGTCGCGCCGCGCCCGCAGGTGAAGCACCGCCGCCGGCCCGTGCTCGGCGAGGACCATCCCGTGCTCGTCACCTGGCGGGTGCTCGACCACGTCTGGAGCATGCAGTCGAAGCGGAGTTTCCGCGTGCTGCTCCGTGCCTTCCGGCCTGCGGTGGAGCGCTTCGGCGCGCGGATCACGCACTTCTCGGTGCAGGGCAATCACCTGCATCTCATCATCGAGGCGAGTGGCACGCAGGCGCTCTCGAGCGCGATGCAGGGGCTCGGCGTGCGAATCGCCAAGGGGCTCAACCGGCTGATGGGGCGGGCGGGGAAAGTCTTCGCGGATCGCTTCCATGCGCACGCGCTGGGCTCGCCGACCGAGGCGCGGAACGCGATCGACTACGTGCTCGGCAACACGCGCAGCCACGCCCAGCGACAGGGGCGGGCGGTGACGAGCCACGTGGATCGCTTCGCCGTCTCGCACGAGCAGCTCGGCGACGAGACGGCCTGGTGGCGGACCTTCGACGACGGCAGCCCACCGGTGGCGCCGCCGGCGAGCTGGCTGCTGGAGAAGGGCTGGCGCCGCGCGAAGCCGAGGAGGACGGCCCCCGCCTTCGCCTTCCCGGCGTAGCTTAGCTGGGCGCGCGGCCGGCACGTGCGCAGCGTTCAGCGGCGCGGCAGCGGCGCAAGCAGGTCAGCGCGCCGCGGCGAGGCGGAGCAGGGCGGGATGCACGTCGAGGATGGAGCCGATTCCGTCGACGGCGCCAGCCGCGGTGCCGAAGCCGAGCACCGGGACCTGCGCCAGCGTGTGCTGGCGGATCGAGAGATCCTCCAGGTTGCCGTGGTCGGAGGTGACGAGCAGCCCGTCTCCCTCCCGCAGCCCGGCGACGACGGTGCGGAGGAACTCGTCGAGCTCCGCCAGCGCCAGCTCCGCCGCGTCGAAGTCCTGGGCGTGGCCCGCCTCGTCGGTGCGGAAGAACTCGAACATCACCAGATCGTGCTGCCTTCCCACGTCGAGCAGCACCTCCGCCGCCTCGCGCGGCGCGCGCCGGGGCACGTCGCAGCCCACGCCGATCGGCTGCTCGTTGGTGATGTCGTGGTAGAGCGCTTCGCCCCGCCGCAGATCGTCGAAGGTGCGGAAGGGCTGGCCGCTCGCCTTCACCGCGCAGGTGCTGGCAGACGGGCGGATCCGGCGCGCGGGCACGGGCAGCGGCGGCTCGTACGCCTCGACGCAGCGGTGGGGAAGCCCCAGCGCGTCGAGGTAGAGGCAGCGGTAGGAGTTGGCGTAGGTGCCGCTGCGGCCGAGCGCCGCCAGGTCGCGAAAGAGGCTCCGCTCCGCGATCAGCTGCCGCAGCGCTTCGTTGGGAAAGCCGAGCAGGTGCATGCCGATGTGGGCGGAGGCGTTGACGCCGGTGAGCAGGGTGGTGTGGCCGGTGGCGGATTGGGGCCTGCCCTCGACGCCGAGGCATGCGTCCGCGGCGCCGACGACGCCGCCCCGCGGCAGCTGCGTTCCCGCGCCGTCCGTGAAGTGGGAGAGCAGGGTCTGCGCGCGGGCGAGGGGGTTGCGCCCCGGATCCCTGCTGCCGATCCCCACACCATCCACGAGCACGAACGCGATCACCCGTCTCTCCATCCACCGCGCATGCGGCAATCTCCCCTCGTACCACGATCGCCCCGCAGGTAGAGTGCGGCGCGATGCACGAGCGCGAAGCGTCCGTCCAGCCCCCCACCGAGCAGCAGAGCTCCCGCGCGATCCTCCGCGAGGCCCTCGTCCTCTGGGCGATCTCCTTCGGCGGCCTGGTCGGCACCCGGGTGATCGGATTCGCCATCCCCTGGGTCGGCGCGCAGGTCAAAGCGGTCGCCGCCGCGCTCTTCCTCTATCTCCCCGGCCACGCGATCCGGAAGCGGGGCGAGCTCCTCGACGACTACGCGGTCCCCGACTGGCCGTGGACCTCCTCGTCCGCCGCAGCGCAGTTCAAGCGCGACGCGATCTGGGGCCTCGGCGTCTCGCTCCTGCTCTTCCCGCCCTTCATCCTCGCCTTCTTCGGCTTCCTCGAGCTCCTGCCCCACCTGCCCCGGGAGCTGGCGCAGGCGCTCACGCCCTACCGCGGCCCCGGCGCGGAGATCGCCTTCCGGCTCCCCGAGCGCTTCTGGCTCCACGTCCTCGACCAGTTCCTGGTGGTCGCCCTGCCCGAAGAGTTCTTCTACCGGGGCTACCTGCAGACCCGCCTCGGCCACGCCTGGGGCGAGGGCAAGCGCAAGCTCCTCGGCGTGCCGGTGGGGCCGGCCTTCTGGATGACCCAGGTGCTCTTCGCCGTGGGGCACCTCGGCCAGCTCCACTTCTGGCGCCTGGCCGTCTTCTTCCCCTCGATCCTCTTCGGCTGGCTCCGCGCCCGCACCGGCTCGATCGTGCCGGGGATCATCGTCCACGCGATCTCGAACCTGGTGTTGATGACGCTCGAGGCCTCCGCCTTCGGGCGGTGAGGCCGCCAGAATCAGATTGAGGCGATGTTGATGTCGAGGCTGCGGCCCACCGCCACGGTGCTCGACTCCGGGACCTCGATGAAGCCGCCGCCTGCCTCGGGCTCGGTGGCGAGGATCACCGCCTTGGTTCGCCGGTGGGCGCCGGCTCTGGGATCGTTCGGCCCGCTCATCTCGCAGGGCTCGCAGCTGCCCGCGCCCTCCTGCAGCCGGTAGAAGAGCGGCCGCCCGCGCCGCGCGGCGACGAGGCTCCTGCCGTTGGTGGCGACCAGCGCCAGGGGCGAGGGGCGGGTGAGGCCCTGCTCGCGCTCCAGCCGGTCCACGGTGCGAATCGCATCGCCGAGGCAGCGGGCGAGATCGGAGGCGGGCGCGTTGGGATCGTCGAGGCGGCCGCGCTCCTTGAGGTAGCGGAGGAAGAGCGCGAAGACGTGCTCCCGGTCGGTGGTGGAGCGGATCTGCCGGGAGATGAGATCGGGGAGCTCGGCGAGGAGCTTCTCCCGCGCCTCGGAGAAACCCTCCATCGCCCCGTCCATGGCGAAGAGCCAGCGGCGGAAGCGGAAGGGATCGGTCGCGTCCTCGTCGAAGCGGAAACCCGCCCCCTGTGCCATCGCCACCAGGGCCGGCGAGTGGAGCCCCTTCGTGAGCTCGGCGACGTCGTTGCGGCCCACGTCGCCCGGGCGCTTCGCCACCAGCACCGCGTCGTCGGCGTAGTAGCCGAGGCCGAGGGCGTCCCACGCTCCGAAGTGCACCTGATCCCGGACCCGGTGCACCTGGCAGTGGAGGAGGGTGGGATCGTTGCCCAGGAGGGCGAGGAGGTGTGCCATGGGACCTCGCGCAGAGAAATCTTCCCCCCAAGAATGGCGATGCCCGCTGGCCGGATCCAGCCCGGGCCAAAAAAGAACAGCAGCAATGCGGGTTTGACCCCTCCGGGTGGGGCCCCTACAATCGCGCCCCAACCTTTGACCCCACAGGTGGCCATGGGCGGCGAAATCGCGATCGGCATCGACCTCGGTACCAGCTACTCCTGCGTCAGCATCGTCCGCGACGGGGTCCCGCAGGTGGTCCCCAACGAGTGGGGCGAGACCACCCACGCATCGGTCGCCTCCTTCCTCGAAGACGGCACGGTGGCGGTGGGCAACGCCGCCAAGCGCAACGTCGTCATCAATGCCGAGAACACCGTCTATTCGGCCAAGCGCCTGATCGGCCGCTACTTCTTCTCCGAGGAGGTGAAGAAGGCGCAGGCGATGGTGCCCTATACGATCGTCGAGGGGCCGAACAACTCGGTGCGCATCCAGATCCGCGGCAAGCAGCTCGCCGTGCCGGAGGTCTCCGCCCTCGTCCTCAAGGAGATGAAGGCGATCGTCGAGAACTACCTGGGCGAGCCGGTCACCAAGGCGGTGGTCACCTGCCCGGCGTACTTCAACGACAACCAGCGCCAGGCCACCAAGGACGCGGGCCGCATCGCCGGCCTCGAGGTCCTGCGGATCATCAACGAGCCGACCGCCGCTGCGCTCGCCTACGGCTTCGGCAAGGACATGAACCAGCGGATCGCCGTCTACGACCTGGGCGGCGGCACCTTCGACGTCTCGATCCTCGAGATCGGCAAGGACGTCTTCGAGGTGCTCTCCACCGCAGGCGACACCTACCTCGGCGGCGACGACTTCGACGACCGCGTGGTGCAGTGGCTCGCCGAGGACTTCCTCCGGTCCACCGGCCTCGATCTGCGCCAGAACAAGTGGTGCCTCCAGATGCTCAAGGAGGCTGCCGAGAAGGCGAAGATCGAGTGCGGCCAGCAGGGCTGGGCCGACGTCCACATCCCGGGCATCTGCCAGGACCCCAGCGGCCAGGTGATGAACCTCGACGCCCGCCTCACCACCGAGATCTTCAACCCGATGGTGATGGACCTGGTGCAGCGCACCTTCAAGGTCTGCGACGAGGCGCTCCAGGGCGCCCGCCTCACCGTCAAGGACATCGACGCGGTGATCCTCGTGGGCGGCCCGACCCGGCTGCCGATCATCCGCCAGTCCGTGACCCACTACTTCGGCAGGGAGCCGATGAAGGGGATCGATCCGGACCAGGTGGTGAGCATGGGCGCCGCGCTGCAGGCGAGCGCGCTCCTCGACGCCAACACCTCCACCTACCTGCTCGACGTGACCCCGCTCTCGCTGCGGATCGCCACCGTGGGCGGCTACAGCGAGAAGGTCCTCGAGAAGAACACGCCGGTGCCCATCGAGCGCTCGAAGGTCTTCACCACCTCCCGCGACGGGCAGGAGAAGGTGCGGATCCGGGTGATGCAGGGCGAGGGCAGCCGGGTGGAGGAGTGCGAATCCCTGGGAGAATTCGAGTTCTCCGGTTTTCGCGTGGCCGGTCGCGGTGAGGTGAAGATCGAGGTGGCCTTCGAGATCGATACCAACGGTATCGTGAACGTCGTGGCCACCGACAGCGAGACCGGCAAGCAGGCCACCACCACCATCAGCCTCTCCTCCGGCATGTCCGAGAGCGAGATCGTCGCGTCCGTCGCGGCGAACCAGCAGGTGCAGCTGGCCCGCGGAGGTTGATTTCGGTGAACGAAGCGCTGATCACCTTCGCCATCGAGGCGGAGGCCGTCGCCGGCCTCCTCGATGGCCTCGACTACTTCCAGGTGCTCAAGGTGGAGAAGACCGCCTCCGTCGGGGAGCTGAAGGCGGCCTTCTACCGCGAGTCGCGGCAATACCACCCCGACCGCGTCTTCCACGTGGACGATCCGGCCCTCAAGGCCAACGTCCACAAGGTCTACAAACGGATCACCGAGGCGTGGTCCGTGCTCCGCGACGACGAGAAGCGCAGGAAATACCTCGCCGACGTCTCCGGTCCGCAGCGCGAGCAGAAGCTCCGCTGGACCGAGGAGAGCGAGGTCGAGCGCAAGAAGGCCCGCGAGGAGGAGGTCGGCACCACCCCCAACGGCAGGAAGTTCTTCGCCGCCGGCGTGGTCGCCCTCGACGCCGGCCGCCTCGACGAGGCGGTGCGCAGCTTCAAGGCCGCGCTCATGTACGAGCCGCAGAACCCCCGCTACAAGGAGAAGGCGGAGGAGGCGCAGCGCCGTGCAAGGGGCGGGGCCCCCGCTTGATCCTCGATCTCGTCACCATCGGCCTGATGACCGTGTTCGCGGCGATCGGCGCCATCGACGGCGCGCTGGCGCAGGGCGCGCGGCTCGTCGCCGCCGTGGGCGCGGGGCTCCTCGGCAGGCCTGTCGGCGAGCAGCTCGCCCCCGTGCTCGTCGCCTATACCGGCCTCCCGGAGAAGATCGCCTCACCGATCGCCGTGGCCGTGACCTGCGTGCTCCTCTACCTGCTCCTGCACTTCGTCGGCAGGCGCATCGCCCGCGGCCTCACCCGCAACCACGACGTGCGCGCGGTGGATCGCGGCGTCGGCGCCTTCTTCGGCGCGCTGCAGGCGGCGGTGATCGCGTGGGTGTTCCTGTCGATCCTGGTGGGCGTCGAGGAGAAGGTCCGCCTGCCCCTGGGCGGCGAATCGAGCCTCGCCGCGTCGCTGGCAAGGGAGCACAACTTCTTCGCAGCCCTCCGCGGCGCGGAGGACGAGAGCAGCGCCGCGGCCCGGAAGAGCGCAGCGCCCACGGCGGCGGTCGAGCCCGCGGCGGTGGCGGAGTAGCGAAAGCGCCGCGGGCGCTCTCGTGCCGCGGCGGCTGCCGTGCCGACGAACGCCCAGCCTGCCTCGCGGCCCGTGCAGGCGCCCGCTTCGCTGCTTCCGCCGCCCCGATCGTTGCGTCGCACGCCGTGCAGGCGCGCGCTCCTGAGCCGGGGCAGTCGCCGCCGCGACCGATTCTCATTCAGCTCGTGTCCCGTGCAGGCGCGCCGCGCTCCGCAGCACAGCCGCCCCGATGGAGCCAGTGCCTGGATCGCGACCGGTGCGCGCGGGCGGGCTCCGCGGCCACCATGACCGATGGTAGTGCCAGCCGGCGTCGCGCCTCGTCGTGGTACGCCCGCTCCTCGAGAGGCGGCGCCTCGCGCTCCATCATTGCGTTCGCAGCGGGCGGCTGCGCTACGGCAGGCCGATGCAGGATGTGCACGGTCCTCGCGGCACCAGCCGGCCTACGCTTCATGGGGAAAAAGCTAGGAAAGTCCAGCGAGTGCGCGACCCGGCTGGGGTCTGTCCACCGATCGGCCGTCGTGAGAATCTATGCCCAGTCAACCGTGGGGGCGGTGATGGCGCGGGTGCTCGGAACGAAGCGGCGGCGGAGCCGAAAGAAGGGGCAGCAGGACCTGCCGCTTCAGGAGCGCTTCAAGCACGGCGGGAAGCGGAAGCGGGCGGGGCGGAAGCGCGTCGCGCCGCGGCCGCAGGTGAAGCACCGCCGCCGGCCCGCGCTCGGCGAGGACCACCCGGTGCTCGTCACCTGGCGGGTGCTCGATCACGTCTGGAGTATGCAGTCGAAGAGGAGCTTCCGCGTGCTGCTCCGCGCCTTCCGGCCCGCGGTGGAGCGCTTCGGCGCGCGGATCACGCACTTTTCGGTGCAGGGCAACCACCTGCACCTCATCGTCGAGGCGAACGGTACGCAGGCGCTCTCGAGCGCGATGCAGGGGCTCGGCGTCCGGATCGCCAAGGGGCTCAACCGGCTGATGGGGCGCGCGGGCAAGGTCTTCGTGGATCGCTTCCATGCGCATGCGCTGGGCTCGCCGACCGAGGCGCGCAACGCGATCGACTACGTGCTCGGCAACACGCGCATCCACGCCCAGCGGCAGGGGCGCGCCGTCACGAGCTACGTGGATCGCTTCGCCGTCTCGCACGAGCAGCTCGGCGACGAGACGGCCTGGTGGCGAAGCTTCGACGACGGCAGCCCACCGGTGGCGCCGCCGGCGAGCTGGCTGCTGGAGAAGGGCTGGCGGCTGGCGAAGCCGCGGCGCGCTGCCCCAATCTTCGCGTTCCCCGTCTAGCGGGAGTCTCGCCCGCGCGTTCTCGGTGCTCCCGCGTTCGCGGCGCCTTCACGTTCGCGGCGCCTTCACGTTCGCGGTGCCTCCGCGTTCGCCTTGCCTCCGCGTTCGTGTGCCCCGTGGCGGGCGCATGGTCCCGGCGCTCGTCTCCTCCCGACAGGACTGGGCGCTCTCAGAAATGCATGCCCACGCCGACGTACGGCCCGTCGAGCACGTCGTCGTGGTCTTCGTCGTCGACCAGGCCGTTGTCGTGGAGTTCGAGGTGGCGCCAGCCGCCGCGGAGGTCGAGGGTGGCGAGGTGGAGGGCGAGGCCGGCCTGGGCGTCGACGCGGGTGAAGGGGACCGGCGTGAGCTCGGCCATCAGCTCGGCGTCGACGGGGCCGAAGAGGCCTGCGTCGATCTGCAGCGCCAGGGCGGGGCCGACCCAGGCGTGGCCCTGGGCGAAGATGCCGTCGAGGCCTGCGGCGACGCGGACGTGGCCAGCAGGACCACCCGCCACCTCGAAGCTGGGGAGCAGCGAGGCGATGACCACCGACTCCTGCCACGGCGTGTGCTCGCCTGCCTCCTCCTCGAGCCGCAGCGTGTCGACGTTGGCGGCAAGGCCGAAGCTCTCCCGCTCCGCGTCCAGGCCGACGGCAACGCCGTAGCCGCCGTGGTGGAAGCCCACCTCGGAGTCGACGGCGATCGCTGCGGGGTGGTGCGCCGCCGCGACCTCCGCCTCCGCAGCGGAGGCGGCATGGACGGGAGCGATCAGGGCTGCGGCAAGGACGACGATGCGACGCACGTGGGCTTCCTCTCCGGGGCCGTTGGTCCGGAGGGGATCCCGGCCGACCGTGCGGTAGGAGCACGGCCGGCGCCTCGGGGATTCACCCGCGCATCGAATTGCCTGCGCGTCAGTGCTCGACGATCAGGTCCGCGTCGAGACCGGCGAGCCGCCTGGCCACCCAGGGCGCGTCGACGGTGATGGTCTCGCCGCTGCGCTCCGGGGCCTCGAACATCAGCTCGCTCATCACCTCCTCGACGAGGCCGCGCAGCGCGCGGGCGCCGACCTTCTTGTCGACGGCGTAGCCCACGATCTCGCGCAGCGCGCCTTCGGTGAACTCGAGCTCGATTTCGTCGGCGGCGAGGAGCTCGGTGTACTCGCGGATGATCGAGTCCGGCGGCACGGTGAGCACCTGCAGCAGCTCGTCGGCGGTGAGCTCGTCGAGCTGCACCACCACCGGGAGCCGCCCGAGGAACTCGGCGAGGATGCCGTATTCGATCAGCTCTTTGTGGTGGATGCGCTTCATGCGCTGCGGCCCGGCGGCGCGGCCGAAGCCCACCGAGCGCTCGCCCATGTAGCCGTGAAGATCGGAGAAGGTGCCGGCGCAGACGAAGAGGATGTCGCTGGTGTCGACCGGCACGAAGTCGTGTTTGCTCCAGTGCTGGGTGACGTTCAGGGGCACGAAGACCTCGCGCCCCTCCAGCAGCTTGAGCATCGCCTGCTGCACGCCCTCGCCGCCGATGTCCCGGGAGCCGGCGCCGGTCTTCGCCCCCTGGGAGCGCCGGGCGATCTTGTCCACCTCGTCGATGAAGATGATCCCGCGCTGGGCTTCGTGGACGTCGTGGTTCGCCCGCATGAGCAGGTCGGCGACCATCACCTCCACGTCCTTCCCGTAGTAGCCCGCCTCCGTGTACTCGGTGGCGTCGACGACGGTGAAGGGCACGTCGAGGATCCCGGCGAGGTTCCGGGCGATGTGTGTCTTGCCGGAGCCCGTGGGCCCGATGAGCAGGATGTTGCTCTTCTTCACCAGCGAGCGGCCGCTGCGCGATTTGAGCGCGAGGCGCTTCTGGTGGTTGTACGCAGCGATGGCGACCGCTCGCTTGGCCCTGTCCTGGCCGATCACGTAGGGGTCGAGCCTTTCGTAGATCTCCCGCGGCGTGAGAATGCGGGGCATCCCCATCTCGATCTGCCTGGCCACCATCCCTCCCGGCGTTTGGCGTTGGCCCCCCGGTACGTAGGAAACGGTGGGGTCGGCTCCGGTGGGTGTCCACCGGTTGACGCCGGGCAGCAGAGGTACACCCCCCTCAGTCGTCCTCGGGAACGAGCAGGCTCGACCATTTCACCTGCAGCGCAATCTCGTGGACCCAGCCGCTGCCGTCGGTGAGCCAGCTCGGCCGGTAGCCGAGGGTGAGGTAGGTCTGCTGCCAGCTGTAGATCGGCACCGGCACCTGGAAGAGCAGATCGACCGAGGGGGCGGGCTCCTGGATGCTGGCCCCCACGCCGAAGAGGCCGAGCGCCCCGAGCTCGACGCCTGCAGCCGGGCGGAACTCGCCATCGACGGCGGCGCCGCGGAGCCGCAGGCCCAGGGAGAGCCAATGCCAGAGGAGGTTGGCCTCCGCCACGGCGCCGGGACCAACGTCGCCGCGGTCGACGACGAGGGCAGGACCGGCGCCCACCGAGACGTCGCCGAGGCGGGCGGGGGCAGCGGAGGCTGCGGCGGGGAGGAGCAGGGCGAGGAGGAGAAGACGGCGCACGGCCGCCTTCTACCAGACCCGGCGCAGCCCGAAAGCGTTTTGGCAGCTGATCCATGTCGGCGCGGTGCGACATGAAACCGCGACGAATTCGATGAGGGCGGGGGCGGCGATGCGTTGGCGACTTTACGGCAGGTCGTCAAGGCCGCTATCCTCGCGCCTTCTACTCGTCTGGAGGAGTGTACCTTGAGGAATCGTTCTCCGGCTGCCCTCGTGGCGGTGCTGGTGGCGCTGGCCTTTGGTGGCTGCAGCTGTGAAGACCCCGTCACCAGGGAGCTCGTCGGCGTCCCCGCCGCCGACAAGACCGCGCTCAACTACGGCGAGGTCTGCAGCGAAAGCCTGCAGCACCAGACGTTCACGCTGTCCAACTCGACCAGTGGCGTGCTCACCGCCGCCCTCTCGGTCACTGGCGATGGCGCCGAGTTCTTCTCGGTCGATCCCGCCAACGTCACCCTGCGCGGCACCGGCGCCTCGCAGCAGATCACGGTGACCTACCAGCCCACCGGCGACGTGCTCGGCGACCGCCACACCGCCAACGTCGAGGTCGCCTACACCGGCGAGGGCAACAAGCCCGCGGTGCTCAGCATCGAGGTGAGCGGCGAGGTCGCCACGACCTCCGTGGCGCCGAAGGTCTCGATGGCCTGCGGCACCGACGCTGGCGGCGAGCCGCTCCCGCGCTGCAACCAGGGCGGCCTCGAGGCCTGCTGCTCGACCTACGACGCAGGCGACGGCACCTTCCGGTTCGAGGCGCTCAGCTTCGGGCAGCCCCGCGTGGGCGACACCGCCACGCTGCCCCTCCGCATCGAGAACCTCGGCTGCGGGAATCTCGAGGTCAGCTCGATCACACTGACGACGCAGGCGTCGATGTGTGGCGACGACGTGATTTCCACCACCGGCATGGACGAGTCGCCGATCATCATTCCCGGCGGCCTCGGTGGCGGCGAGGGCCATGATTTCTCGCTCTCTTTCACTCCCGATAGCGACTGCACCTACGCCGGCTCGGTGACCGTCAACACCACCGACGACAGAGGCGAGCCGATCGCCATCGCTTCGACGGTGCTGGGTACGGGCCGTGATGCCAAGCTCGTCGTGAGCCGGAACCAGCTCTACTTCGGCGAGGTCACCCCTGGCACCACCTCCGACATGGAGTTCGCCATCCGCAACAGCGGCACGGTGCCCATCAACGTCACGTCCGTCCAGATCAAGAACGACAAGGCCAACACGCTCGACTTCTCGATCCTCAAGATGGAGAAGGACGCCTGCAACGGAAACACGCCGTCCGGCAACCGCACCGAGGTGACCATCGGTTCCGGCTACACCTTCGCCGGCACCGACGCCAAGCCGAACTGCGGTGACGACGAGGTCTTCGTCACCGTTCGCTACACCCCCGGTTCTCCTGCCGACCAGGACCGCGCGCACTTCGAGATCGTTTCGGACGAGGGCGCCCTCAACAAGCCGACGCTCCAGGGCGGTACGGATCCCGTCATCGGCTCCGACCCCGACATGGTCTCGTTCGGCATGCCGGCCAACCTCTGCAACGGCGGAGACCAGTACAGCTGCAGCCGCATCGACAACCAGTGCACCACCGTCTGCTCGAACGACGCCGACTGCGGCGCCGGCGGCACCTGCTACGGCGCCGAGGGCAACACGCCCGGTACCTGCTTCGGTGACGACGCCTGCGCGGTGACCTGCGGCACCTCGACCAACACCGTCCGCATCACCAACAGCGGCTTCGCCGAACTGGTGATCGGCACCCCCTACATCACCGACACGAGCCACGGCGATCCGCCGCAGGATCCGAACGGCTGGGACCTCTTCGAGGTGGGCGCCAACAACTGCACCGGCAACCCGGTGGCCAAGGACGAGTACTGCGAGATCGAGGTCAGGTTCCGCGACAAGAACACCGGCGGCTTCTCGGACGCCTACCTCAAGGTGCCGAGCAACGATCCCCTCTACGAGGAGACGCCGTACTTCGTGCAGCTCCGCGCGGTGACCAAGGTCGACAACGCTCCCACCGCCACGTTCGTCTCCTCGCCCGACCTCCCGCGCAAGGAGAGCTGGGTGCGGCTCGATGCCCTCAACTCGACCGACGATCGCGGCATCGCGGGCTACCGCTGGGAGCTCATCTCGGCTGCGTCCGACGCTTCGTTCCTCAACGGTCTGGAGGGGCCCATCGACCCTGCCAACCCGAACGCAAACTGCCCCGCGCACTACAACGGTGGGGAGTGCATCCGGTTCCCGGTTGCGGGCAGCACCCGCGTAATCGAGTTCCGGCCCGACATCGCCGGCTTTTTCGAGTGGCGCCTGATCGTCACCGACACCGGTTGCGACCCGGCCCACGAGACCAAGTTCAACCAGGCAATCTCGATCTCCAACTGACCGACCGCTCCAGGTGAGAACGACGAAGGGGAGGCCACGTGCCTCCCCTTCGTCCGTTCTGGCCCCAGCCGCAGTGCAGGCGCACCCACGCGCCAGCAGTCTCAATCCACCGTCGGCAGCCGATGCCTCTTCGGCGCCACCAACTCCGCCAGCGTCGCCTTGCGGTAGACCTCGAGCATCCGCTCCTGCCCCTCGCGCCAGACCGAGAGCATCGTGCACGAGGGCGCCACCGAGCAGGCGTCGTGCTCCGCCTCGTCCCCCTCCTGCAGGCAGACGTTGACGCGAACCGGCCCCTCGACCGCCTCGATCACCTCGAGGAACGAGATCTCCCCCGCAGGCTTGGCGAGCGCATAGCCGCCGCCGCTGCCGCGTTGGGAGACGAGCAGCCCGGCGTCCGCCAGGGTCTTGAGGATCTTGGCGAGGAAGTCCTCGGGGACCTCGATCCGCTTGGCGATGTCGCGGAAGGGCATCAGATCACCCTGCGGCCGCCCGGCGAGAAAAATCATCGCGCGGAGGCCATAGTCGATCTTGCGGCTGATCTGCAGGACGTGCTGCATTGCCTTCCCCATTCCGCCCGGCAGCCGTGCATCTGGCGCCGGCGGCCTTTATAGCTTGGTGCTTCGAGGAACGGCCACCGGTGATCGACCTGCACAGCCACACCACTGCGTCCGACGGCGTCCACCCACCCGAGGGGCTCGTCCGCCTCGCGGCAGCAGCAGGCGTCACCGTCCTCGCGGTCACCGACCACGACACCACCGCCGCCATCGCCGCGGCCACCCGGGCAGCAGAGGAACAGGGCGGGGCGCTGCGGATCGTCCCGGGGATCGAGATCTCCTCCCTCTGGAAGGGGAAGGAGATCCACGTCCTCGGCCACTTCATCGACCCGGCCGACGAAACCCTCTGCTCCCGGCTCGCCGTCTTCCGGGAGGCGCGGGAGAACCGGATGGCGGCGATGGTGGAGCGCTGCCGCTCCCTCGGCCTCGACGTCACGCTCGAGGAGGTCGAGGCCCGCCGCACCGGCCCCGGCACCCTGGGCAGGCCGCACCTCGCCAGGCTGCTGGTGGAAAAGGGCTACGCCAGGGACTTCCAGGGCGCCTTCGACAAATGGATCGGCAAGGGATCGCCGGCCTGGGTGGAGCGGGCGATGCCCGACGCCGCCGAGGCCATCGCCCTGATCCGCGGGGCAGGGGGCTGCGCCACGGTGGCCCACCCGGCGCTCTCCGGCCTGGTGGAGAAGGACCTGCGCGCCCTGGCTGCTGCAGGCATGGTGGGCCTCGAGGCGGATCACCCGGCCCAGACGCCGGACGTTCGCAAGAACCTGCGACTCCACGCTCGCACCCTCGGGTTGTGTGCGACGGCAGGCTCCGACTACCACGCCGATGAAACGGGCGGGATGCGACTCGGCACCGAGGGCATGGAACCCGGCGAATTTGCTGGCTACGAAGCCCTGGCGACACGTTCCACAATGGTACCGTGAAACACCCTTGTCCGGCAGTGGATTGTCGTTGACAGGGTGGGGGTCGGTTCCTATCCTCCGCGCCTCGCAAGACCCCCAAAGGTCCCCGCGGACGAAAGGCTCGGCGTCATGGAGCACTTGCCCAATTGGTTTCCGATCCTGGTCGTGGTGGTCATCGCCACGGTCATGGTCCTGGTGCTCACCTTCCTGAGCTGGCTGCTGGGGCCGAAGCGGATGACGGCCATCAAGGCGACCGCCTTCGAATGCGGCTCGGAGTCGTCGGGCAGCGCCCGCGAACGCTTCAGCGTGAAGTTCTACATGGTTGCGCTCCTCTTCGTCGTCTTCGACGTCGAGGCCGTCTTCCTCTACCCGTGGGCCGTGCTCTTCAAGGAGCTGGCCTGGCCGGGGTTCATCGTCATGGGGATCTTCCTTTTCCCCGTGGTGATCGGACTCGTCTACGAGTGGAAGAAGGGCGCGATGGAGTGGGATTGATCCCGCTCCTCGAGGTGAACTGAGATGGCCGAGAATTTCCAGGCGATTACGACCCGGCGCGAGGAAGCACAGGGCTTCATCGAGCGCATGGTTTCGCGCGGCCTCGGTTGGGCGCGCAAGTACTCGCTCTTCCAGTACCCGTTCGTCACCGCCTGCTGCGGCATGGAATACATGTCGATGGCGGGCGCGCGTTACGACATCGCCCGCTTCGGCGCCGAGTTTCCCCGGTTCTCGCCGCGCCAGGCGGACCTGCTCATGGTCGTGGGTACGGTCAACCTGAAGCAGGCGCCGATCCTCAAGCGCGTCTACGAGCAGATGGCCGAGCCGAAGTGGGTCATCGCCTTCGGCGTGTGTGCGTCGTCGGGCGGCTTCTACGACAACTACGCGGTGCTGCAGGGCATCGACAAGATCATCCCGGTGGACGTCTACATCCCGGGCTGCCCGCCGCGTCCCGAGCAGGTGCTCGACGGCCTCATCCTCCTCCAGGAGAAGATCCAGGCCCAGTCTCACAAGCTCATCGACCGCCACCCGCCCGAGCCCGAGCTGGTTCGTCCCGCGGGTCGCGACCTCGTCTCCGGAGTGAACAAGTGAGCGAGTTTGCCCTCCAGCGGATCGCCGAGCGTTTCCCCGACGCGGTGGTGCAGGGCTACAGCCTGCACGGCGACGAAACCCTCGTGATCGAGCGCGCCCACCTCCTCGAGGTGGCGCGGTTCTGCAAGGACGATCCGGAGCTCGATCTCAAGCTCCCGCTCTCCGTGACCTGCGTCGACTTCATCGACGAGAAGCCGCGCTTCGAGCTGGTCTACACGCTCTACTCGATCACGAAGAAGCACCACCTGCGCCTCAAGGTCCGCGTGCCCGAGGAGGATCCGGTCGTCGCCTCGGTGATCTCCGTGTGGCGCGGCATGGACTACTGGGAGCGCTACTGCTGGGACATGTACGGCGTTCGCTTCGAGGGCCGTGGCCCGGTGAAGCGGCTGTGGATGTACGAGGAGTTCGAGGGGCACCCGCTCCGCAAGGACTACCCGCTCCGCGGCCGCCAGCCGCTCATCCCCGAAGCGGACGTCCAGGACATCTACCGTGGTCCCGGCCCTGGCCCCGGTTCGCCGCCGGCGAGCCGGCCCAACCCGCCGCGTCCCTCCCAGCTTCCCGTCATCAAGTAGCCTCCGCCCTCTCGCAGGACGGAAGAGGCAGAGAAGATGCCTGTACAGCGCGATTTCGAGGGAGCGTCCGGCGCGGACTCCGCACTGGAAGCACGCCTCCCCACCAAGACGATGTCGCTCAACATGGGGCCGTCGCATCCGGCGTCCCATGGCACGGTCCGCTTCAACATCGAGCTGGACGGCGAGAACATCGTGAAGCTCGATCCCGAGATCGGCTTCCTCCACCGCGGCTTCGAGAAGAGCTGCGAGAACGTCTCCTGGACGCAGTGCCTGCCGTATACCGACCGGCTCAACTACGTCTCGGCGATGTGCAACAACTTCGGCTTCCTCTCCGCGGTGGAGAAGCTCGCCGGCATCGAGATCCCCGAGCGCGCGAAGTTCATCCGCACCCTCGCGGCGGAGCTCCACCGCGTCTGCGACCACCTCACCTGCTGCGGCGCCATGGCGCTGGAGCTCGGCGGTTTCGCTCCCTTCCTCTACGCCATCGAGGCCCGTGAGCTCCTCTGGGATCGCGTGGCGGAGCTCACCGGCGCGCGCCTCACCACCTCCTACGGCCGCATCGGCGGCGTGGACCGCGACCTGCCGGAAGGCTGGGAGAAGAAGGTCCGCGACACGCTCGAGAAGGTGCAGGAGTTCCGCGCCGAGATGGATGCGCTGCTCACGCACAACCGCATCTTCCTCGACCGCACCCGCGGCACCGGCGTGATGAGCGCCGAGGACGCGGTGGACTACGGCTTCACCGGCCCGATGCTCCGCGCCTCCGGCGTCGACTACGACATCCGCAAGGCCCATCCCTACTGGGTCTACGACCAGCTCGACTTCAAGGTGCCGCTCGGCACCACCGGCGACAACTACGACCGCTACTACATCCGCATGATGGAGATGGCGGAGTCGATCTCGATGATCGAGCAGTGCTTCGACAAGATGAAGCCCGGCCCGCACATCATCGACGACTGGCGCTACGTGCTGCCCCCCAAGCCCCAGGTCTACTCGACCATCGAGGGCGTCATCGGTCATTTCAAGATCGTGATGGAGGGCATCAAGATCCCGAAGGGCGAGTGCTACGCCTACACCGAGACGCCGAACGGCGAGCTCGGCTGGTACCTCGTGAGCGACGGCTCCGGCAGGCCCTACAAGGTGCATTGCCGCGCCCCCGGCATCCAGCTGGTCGGCGGCCTCGAGCACATGGTGAAGGGCAGCCTCCTCCCCGATCTCATCCCGACCTTCGACGCGATCAACATGATCGGTGGCGAGGTGGAGCAGTGACCGACGAGAAGAAGCCGACCGCGCCGAGCGAGGCAGTGCCCGCCGGCAGCGCCCCCGCGATTCAGCAGGCTCCGACCACCACGCCGCCCGCGGATACCGCGGCCCGGCCCGGTGGCGAGGCGAAGCCGGTGGCGCCGCCGCCGAACGTCGCCCCCGCGTCGCCTGCAGCGCAGCAGCCGAAGCCCGGGATGGTCAACGCCTTCATCGACGGCATCCCGGTGAGCGTGCCCCCCGGCACGCCGATCATCGAGGCGGCCAAGACCGTCGGCGTCGACATTCCCTTCTACTGCTACCACAAGGGCCTCTCCATCGCGGCGAACTGCCGCATGTGCATGGTCGAGGTCTCGAACGCGCCCCCGGGCAAGCTCGTCCCCGCCTGCCAGGCGCCGGTGGCCGAAGGGCAGAAGGTCACGACCAATTCGCCTCGCGTGCAGGAGCAGCAGCGGGCGGTGCAGGAGTTCCTCCTCCTCCACCACCCGGTGGATTGCTCGATCTGCGACCAGGCCGGTGAGTGCAAGCTCCAGGATTATTTCATGGAGTACGACTTCCGGCCGTCGCGGCTCGACATGCCGAAGTGGATGAAGAACAAGCGCAAGGACCTGTCGGAGAGCATCACGCTCGACCAGGAGCGGTGCATCATGTGCACCCGCTGCGTGCGCTTCATGGCCGAGGTGGCGCAGGAGCCCGTGCTCGGCGCCTTCGGCCGCGGCACCCGCGAGGTCATCGACGTCTTCCCCGGGAAGCAGATGATCTCGAACTACCAGGGCAACGTCGTCGACATCTGCCCGGTGGGTGCGCTCACCTCGAAGGACTACCGCTTCCGCGCCCGCTCGTACTTCCTGACGGCGACGCCGTCGGTCTGCACGGGCTGCGCCCGCGGCTGCAACACCTTCCTCGATCACTTCCAGGGCGTCCCCTACCGCTACCGGCCGCGGGAGAACATGGACGTCAACCAGTACTGGATGTGCGACATCGGCCGCGGCAGCTACCACGAGCTCTACGAGAACCGCGTCGCGAAGGCGCGGGTGGGGCAGGGTGACGTCGCTCCCGCCGAGGCGGTGCGCGTCGCCGCCGAGAAGCTCAAGGGCGGCAACGTCGCCGTGGTGGTCTCGCCGGTCCTCTCCCTCGAGGACGCCCTCGCGGTGATGCTCCTCGCGAAGGAGGGCATCGGCGCGAAGGAGATCTTCGTCTCGGGCCGCAAGGACGAGACGGGCGACGACTTCCTGCTGAAGGCGGACCGCAACCCGAACCGCAAGGGCGTCGAGCTCGCGGCGCAGGCCTTCGGCCTCGGGCTCCGCAGCTGGAACGACCTCGGCAAGAGCAAGGCGCAGTCCGTGCTCCTCGCCGGCGTCGACGTGCCCTCCGAGGGCGAGCAGTTCGCCGCGTGGCTCGGCAACGCCGGCTCGGTGGTGGCGCTCGCCGCCAACGACACCGCGGTGACGAAGGCGGCCCACGTGGTGCTGCCGCTCGCCACCCACGCCGAGACCGAGGGGACCTTCGTCAATTTCGAGGGCCGCGCCCAGCGCTTCCTGCCGGCGTACCCCGCCCGTGGCGACGTGCAGGGGGGCTGGTTCTGGGCAGGCGCCATCGGCGCGGAGCTCGGGCTCGCCTACCGCTACGCCTCCGCCCGCGAGGTCTTCGTGGAGCAGTCGCGGCGTCTGCCCGCCGGTGCCCTCGGCGACTTCGACTGGAACAAGGTGCCCCGCAACACCCTGCGTGGCGTGACCCCGCTCACCGGTGGCACCGTCGACGGCCGTCCCGCCGGCTGGCGGCAGCTCGTTCCGCTGAAGACGCCCACCTCCGCCTGATCAGGGGATCCCGATGCGCGCTGCACTCGTCACATCCGTCATCATCGGCATCCTCGCGCTGGCGTTCGGCGCGGTGGCCGTCTTCTACTTCCTCGCAGCCTTCGGCGGCGTGGTCACCGAGGCGCTCTTCGGCGCGGGCCGTGCCTACATCGGCATGGCGGTCGTCAACACGCTGACGCTGATCCTCGGCGCGGTGATGATCATCGCGTCGATGCTCACCCTCGCCGAGCGCAAGTGGTCGGCGATGATGCAGGACCGCATCGGTCCGAACCGCGCCCGGTTCTCGATCATCCCCGGCCTCAAGAACCGGCCGTTGGCGGGCCTGCCCCACTTCCTCGCGGACGGCATCAAGATGCTGACCAAGGAGGACGTGGTGCCGGGCTCGGTCTCCCGGACGCTCTACGCCCTGGGGCCGATGCTCGCCTTCGCGCCGGTCTTCGTGCTCTTCGCCGTGGTGCCGGTGGCTCCCGCCATCCCCGCGGCGGAGATCCCCTTCATCGCCGGGATCGCCGATGCCTTCGGCGCCAGCGCCGCCTTCCCGGTGGCGCTCACCGTGGCGCCGAACCTCGACATCGGCCTGCTCTACATCTTCGCCTTCGCCTCGCTGGCGGTGTACGGCACCTCCCTCGCGGGCTGGGCGTCGAACAACCGCTTCGCGCTCCTCGGCGGCGTCCGCGGCGCTTCGCAGATGATCGCCTACGAGATCGCGCTGGGCCTGTCGCTGGTGGGCTGCATGATGGCCTACAGCTCGCTGCAGCTCGAGACGATGACCGCCGCCCAGTCGGTGGGCGTCTTCGGCGGCGTGCTGCCGGCCTGGGGCATCTTCCTCCAGCCCTTCGGCTTCCTGCTCTTCTTCACCGCCGCCTTCGCGGAGACCAAGCGCGCCCCCTTCGACGCGCCGGAAGGCGAGTCGGAGATCATCGGCTACTTCGTCGAGTACTCGGGCATGCGCTTCGGCCTCTTCATGATCTCCGAGTTCATGGAGATCGTGGTGCTCTCCGGCGTGGTGGTCGCGATCTTCCTCGGCGGCTTCCACCTGCCGCTGCCGCCGGCCTGGGGCGTGGAGCAGTGGATCGCCGCGAATTGGGGCGTCTTCCCGCTCGCCGTGATCCTCGGCCTCACCTTCCTCGCCAAGCTCGGCATCCTGACCTGGGTGCAGCTGGTGATCCGCTGGACGATGCCGCGCTTCCGCTACGACCAGATCCAGACCCTGGGCTGGAAGGTGCTGCTGCCCCTCGCCATCGTGAACATCGTGGTGACGGGTGTGCTGATCCTGCTGGATACCTCGCTCGATCTGCTCGCGCTCGTGGGCATCGTGCAGCTCCTCCTGCTCGTCGGCATCACGGCGCTCTACCCGTCGAAGCGGCCCACCAGCGTCCGCTACAGCGGGGAGAGCACCGCCGCTCCTTCCGTGGCCTCCGGGCACGGTCACTAATCGAATCCGCCAGCGCCGGCGCCTCCCCGGAGGCGTCGGCGGGAGATGGTCCCCAGATGGCCCACGATCCCAAGCACGCGCCGCGCGAGTTCCACATCGAGGAGGACAAGGGCCTCTCGTGGTACGAGCGGCTCTACATCCCCGAGGTCCTCCGCGGTCTCGCGGTGACCACCC
Organism: Vulgatibacter sp.; assembly: GCF_041687135.1. Classification (NCBI taxonomy): domain Bacteria; kingdom Pseudomonadati; phylum Myxococcota; class Myxococcia; order Myxococcales; family Vulgatibacteraceae; genus Vulgatibacter; species Vulgatibacter sp. Next base: position 81,850 of record NZ_JAWLCN010000013.1, read on the forward strand.
GCCACTTCTTCGGCAACTGGTTCGGCAACCGCGACGCCAACCCCGAGGTCGTCTACCGCAAGGGCACCCTCGGCAACGCGGTCTCCACGGTGCAGTACCCCGAGGAGAAGATCCCCTACCCGGTGGGCTACCGCGGGCTGCACCGCCTGGTGCCGCGCGAGGACGGCAAGCCGCGCTGCGTGGCCTGCTACATGTGCGCGACGGTCTGCCCGGCGCAGTGCATCTACATCGAAGCGGGCGAGTACGCCGACGATCCGATCGAGAAGTATCCGACGGCCTTCGTCATCGACGAGCTCCGCTGCGTGGTCTGCGGTCTCTGCGTGGAAGCGTGCCCGAAGGACGCCATCCGCATGGACACCTTCACCCACGTGCCGCCGGAGTTCCGCCGCGACGGCTTCGTCTATCCCGTCGAGCGCCTGCTCAAGGGGCCTGCGGTGAGCTACCCCAGCGATCCCTGGGTGAAGCGCCCGGATTCGAAGCAGCCGCCGCAGCACGTGCCGATGCACGGCCTCGCCAAGCACAGCACCGAGGCGGTGGAGTCGAAGGCGCAGCACCCGGTGGGCCGCGCCCATCCGACGCAGCCGCGCTTCGTCGAGGCGGACTTCCAGAAGCCGGTGATCGGCGCCGGCCGCAAGTAGGCCGGGGCGGATCAGCCAGCGAACGCACGAAGGGCTCCGGCGACGGGGCCCTTCGGCGTTCCTGGGGGAGATGGGCGTGCACAGGAACGACGAAGCGGGGCCGCCATCGCTGGCGTGCCCCGCTTCGTTCATCCGGCTGCTGCCGCCGACTACTTCGCGGCGGTGGCCTTGTCGGCCTGCTTGATCAGCTCGACGTCGATGGCGATCTCGACGTCCTCGCCGACGAGCAGCCCGCCGGTCTCGAGGGCCTGGTTCCAGGTGAGGCCGAAGTCCTTGCGGTTGATCTTCGTGGTGGCGGTGCCGCCGATGCGGACGTTGCCCCAGGGATCCTTCGCCTCCTGGTTCAGGCCCTCGACGCGCAGAACGACCGGCTTGGTCACGCCGCGGATGGTGAGGTCGCCGTTCACGTCGAGGACGCCGGGGGCGACCTGCTTGGCGCTCTTCGACTTGAAGGTGAGCTTCGGGTGCTTGGCCACGTCGAAGAAGTCCGCCGCGCGGAGGTGCTCGTCGCGCTTCGCGTCGCGGGTGTCGATGGAGGCGGCGTCGATCGTGGCGTCGATCGCGATCTTCTCCGGCGCCTTCATGTCGTACTGCACGTTGCCGTTCACCTTGGTGAACTCACCGCGGACGGTGCTCACCATCATGTGCTTCACCTTGAACGAGGCGTTGCTGTGGCTGGCGTCGAAGGCCCAGCCGGCGGCGAAGGCGAGGGAGGGGGCGGCGAGGGCCGCTGCGGCGACGATGCTGGCGAGGATGCGGGTCATTTCTTACTCCTTGTGAATGATGCGCGCGGATCCCTTCCGCGCGAGGCGTACAGGGCGTCGTGCGACGCCTCGGTGGGCGGACGCTCGAGGCGTCCGAATCTTTCAGTCAGGAACGCAGGGCGAAGGTCCGCATGGAGAGCGTTCCGTAGTGGAAGCCGGTGAAGATCGGCTCGTGGACGTCGCCCGGCGTGGATGCGCCGAGGACGACGAAGACCGGATCGAAATGCTCGCTGGTCGGGACCGCGAGCCTGCCGCTCGGCGCCTCCCGGAAGGCGCGCAGATCCCGGTCCCCGGCGAGGCGCTCCGCGACCCACTCGTCGAAGCCGCGGGCCCAATCCGCTGCGGGAGCGAATTTTTCCCGCCACTCGAGGATCCGCAGGTTGTGGACGATCCCGCCGCTGCCGAGGATCAGCACCCCTGCGTCGCGGAGCGGGCGGAGGGCCTCGCCGATCCGTAGCAGCTCGTCCGGGGTGCGGGGATCGGGAAGCGAGACCGCCACCACCGGCACGTCGGCCCGCGGCTTCATCCGCAGCAGCGGCACCCAGGCGCCGTGGTCGAGGCCGCGCCCTGCGTCGAGGGTCGCCGGAAAGCCTGCGGCGCCGAGCCGCTCGCTCACCTCGGCGGCGAGGGCGGGCGCGCCGGTGGCAGGGTACCGGACCTCGTAGAGCGCCCGCGGGAAGCCGCCGAAGTCGTGGATGGTGCCGTGGCGATCCGCGGAGGTGACGCGGATCGGGCCGCCGGCCTCCCAATGCGCCGAGACGACGAGGATGGCGCCAGGCGCCTCCGCCGCGCCGAATCGGGCGAGGGCGTCGGTGTAGGGATCGGTCTCGATCCCCACCATCGGCGAGCCGTGGGAGACGAAGACCGCCGGGGCGCGGCGGGGCTGCTGCGAGATCACCGGTCCACCACCTTCCGCTGCGCCGAGGGCCCGCACGCCACCCCAGCCACCGAGCGCGGCGAGGCCGGTGCCCGCTGCGAGCTGGAGAAAACGGCGGCGATCCATCGGCTTCATCTCGGGCTCCGTCCCCCTCGGCCTGCCGCCACCGTGGCGGGCGCCGAGTCGGATGCAATGCTTCGACATTGGTTGCATCGATGTCGAACGATTTAGCATCGAGGGAGGATTCCCGCAACAGAGGGGCGGGGGCTATCGGGTGCGGCGGCGCCGGCGTGTGCCCAGCAGGGCCAGCAATCCGGCTGGCGCCGCGCCGGCGCTGCTGCAGCCACCGCCCGGCGCGGGGGCGTCCCCGGTGCCAGCGGGGCAGGGCGCGGCACCCGCCACGTCGTCCTCGTCGAGGAGGACGCGGCCGGCGGCGAAGGCGGCGCCGCCGCCCCGGACCCGGGCCTGGAGGGTGAGCCAGCCGCTGCCGCCGCCGGCGCAGCGGACGTCCACCGGGACCAGGCGATCCGTGCCGCCGGTGGCGGTGGCGAGGAGCCGGAGCCGCGTGCCCTCCACGTCGTCGATGGAGCCGAAGAGGTCGACCACCACCGACGCCTCGGCGGGCCAGGTGGAGAGGCGCACTTCGTAGGCCGGCCCCGCGGCGCTGTCGTTGCGGGCGGGGGCGTCGACGAAGACCGAGGGAGCAGCCGTTCCGCCAGGCTCCACCACGGTGAGCACACCCGCCGGCGGCACGTACTGGCTGTGCCCGTCGGCCTCGTGGACGGCGGCCCAGAGGAACCAGTGGCCCGGGCCGAGGGCGGCGGTGTCGATCGCCGCCTCGTTGGCCCGGTCCTCGATCGCCACCGGGCCGAAGACCACCTCGCCCTCGATCCCCTCGATCGGCCAGCTCGCCACGTAGGGCGGCGCCGGCGTGCGCCTGGCGAAGAGGGTGAGGGTGCCGCCGCCCACGTCGGTGTCGTGCCAGCGCGCGGTGAAGGGCGCACCTGCCTCGACCACGTTGCCGGGGCCCGCAGGCGCCTCGAGGGCAACGGGGAGCTCGCCGTGGGCAGCGGCCACGGCGGGGCAGGCGAGGGCGAGGAGGGCGGCGAACCGGCGCATGGGGGCCGATGGTAGCGGGGCCGGGGCTGCGGGGCGAGCGAGCGCGTGCCAGTGGCGCCGCTCTCCCCCCGCTGGCAGGATGCGCCGGTGTCCACGCCCCAGGCCAGCTCGCGCGCGCGCGAATCGCTCCGGCGCCTCGGCGATCGCCTCGGCAGGCAGCCCCACCTGACCGCCGTTCGCGACGGCGTGGTGGCGGCGCTCCCGCTGGTGCTCATCGGCTCGACCTTCCTCCTCCTCGCCCAGCCGCCGCTGCGGGTGCTGCAGGAGTGGGCCGCGCCGTACCTGCCCACCCTGATCGTGCCCTACCGGATGCTGGGCGGGCTCATCGCCCTCTACGTCTGCTTCGGCACGGCGCGCTCGCTGGCGCGGCAGCGGGGGATGGACGAGCTCGGTACCGCGCTGGTGGCGGTGGCCTCCTTCTTCGTCGCCCTGGGGCCGGTGCAGCTCGAGGCCGGCGGGTGGGGCGTCGCCGGCGCGCGACTCGGCGCCGGCGGCCTCTTCGGCGCCCTCGCCATCGCCCTGGGCTCGGTGGAGCTGCAGCGCCTCGTCGCCGCCAGCAACCTCACCATCCGCCTCCCGCCCTCTGCACCCGACGCCATCGGCAAGAGCTTCGCCTCGATCGTCCCCGGCTTCGCCTCCGTCACCGGCTGCTGGCTGGTGGTCCACGTGGCGGGCTTCGATCTCGTCGCCGTCCTCGAGCTGCTGGTGAAGCCGCTGGTCGGCGTCTCCGACTCGCTCCCCGGCGTGCTCGCCCTGTGCCTCGTCGACAGCGCGATGTGGCTGATCGGCCTCCACCCGCTGGCGCTCCTCGCGCCGGTGAAGCCGCTCTGGCTGGCGATGCTCACCGAGAACATGGAGGTCGCCGCGGCAGGCGGCCTGCCGCCCCACATCGCCACCCGGGAGTTCTTCCTCTGGTTCGTGTGGCAGGGCGGCTCCGGCGGTACCCTCGCGGCGGCGCTGCTCCTGCTGCGGGCGCGGAGCAGCACCCTCAAGGCGGTGGGGCGCCTCGGCTTCGTGCCGGCGCTCTTCAACGTGAACGAGCCGATCCTCTTCGGTCTGCCTGTGGTGATGAACCCGCGGCTCGCGGTGCCCTTCGTCGCCGCGCCGCTGGTGAGCGCCACCACCACCTGGCTGGCGATGTCGGCGGGCTGGGTGGCCCGGCCCCGCCTCGACGTGCTCTGGACGCTGCCCGCGCCGGTGGGGGCCTTCCTCGCCACCGGCGGCGACGCAGCGGCGGTGGTCCTGCAGCTCGGCAACCTCGCCCTCGCCGCAGCGATCTGGTGGCCCTTCCTCCGGGCCTGGGATCGCGCGCTCCTCGCTCGCGAGGTGCCGGAAGAGGCGCCGCTCGCCGGATCGCTCGCGGCCTGACCGGGTCCGAAGCGACGGCCCGCAGGGCATCGTGCCTGCCGCTCGGTGGTTGGAACGCCGAGCGTTTGTCGCTAGAAGACGCGCTTCGTCCCTTTGCTCCCGCCGGGAGCCATCTGGAGGTCTTTGTCGTGGGTGCTCTCCGGACCCTGCTGCTCGCGCTCGTCGTCGCCTCGCCCTCGCTGGCGAGCGCTGCGCCGCCCACCGATTGCGTGACGCCGCGCCACGCGGCCGAGTCGCTCTTCGGCTGGCTCCAGCCGGAGTCCCGCTCCCTCGATCTGGCGGCGAGCTGCCTCGATCCCGAAGGGCGCTCGCCCGACGAGCTCAAGCTCGTGGCCCGCAGGCTCAAGGAGATCTACGACGGCCGCAGCCTCTACGTGGAGATGGCCCGGATCTCCGACCGCGAGGACTTCGTCGACCGCAAGAGCGGCGAGGCGCGGGTGGTGGTCCACCCGAAGCTGCCCACGCTCTACGTGGAGAAGCAGGCGGACGGCATGTGGCGCTGGCCGCGCCCGGTCCTCGACCGGGTCGACGCCCTCCACCTCGAGACCTATTCCGGCGTCGCCGAGGGCTTCATCGACAGCATGCCCCGCAGCCTGCGCGGCGCCGTCTTCGGGGTCGAGCTCTGGCAGTACCTCGCGCTCGTGGGCCTCGTCTTCGTGGGCCTGCTCCTGCGCAAGGTGATCCAGGTGGTGGTGGCCAACCGGATCCAGCGGCTGGTCGGCCGCTTCGGCCAGGCGTGGGCCAGCAAATTCGTCGGCGCCCTCGACTCGCCCGGCGCCACCCTGGTGATGGCCGGCGTGATCTCGGTGGCCTATCCCTCGCTCCACCTGCCGATCAAGGCGGCCTTGGTGGTGCAGGTGGCGGTGCGGGTCCTCGCGGTGATCTCCGTGGTCTGGGCCGCCTACCGGCTGGTCGACGTCTTCTCGGAAGGGCTGGCCCACCGCGCGGCGCAGACCGACTCCAAGCTCGACGATCAGCTCGTGCCGCTGGTCCGGCGCTCGATGAAGGTCGCCACGGTGATCCTCGGCGCGCTCTTCGTGCTCCAGAACCTCGACGTCGACGTGGGGTCGCTCCTCGCCGGCCTCGGCATCGGCGGTCTCGCCTTCGCCCTGGCGGCGAAGGACACCCTCGCCAATTTCTTCGGCAGCGTGATGATCTTCGCCGACCGGCCCTTCCAGATCGGCGACTGGGTGGTGCTCGACGGCGGCACCGAGGGGATCGTCGAGGAGGTGGGCTTCCGCTCCACCCGGATCCGCACCTTCTACAACTCGCTGGTGACGGTGCCGAACTCGAAGATCGCCGACGCGAAGGTGGACAACTACGGCGCCCGCAGATACCGCCGCACCAACGTCACCCTCGGCCTCACCTACGACACCACGCCGGAGCAGATGCAGGCCTTCGTCGAGGGCGTCCGCGCCATCCTCCGCGCCAATCCCCACACGCGGAAGGACTACTACGAGGTCCATTTCTCGGGCTTCGGCGCCCATTCGCTCGACGTGATGCTCTACTTCTTCTTCGAGGTGGCGAGCTGGACCGAGGAGCTCCGCGAGCGGCACAACGTCTATCTCGAGGTGCTGCGGCTGGCGAAAAACCTGGGCGTGCAATTCGCCTTCCCGACCTGGACGGTGCACCACGAATACGTGGCGGAGCCCGGGGCGCCACGGCAGCTGCAGCCCCCGCTCTCGCCCGAGCAGCTCGCGCAGGTGGTGCAGGCCCACGGGCCCGGCGGCACCCTCGCCAGGCCCGGCGCCAACGAGCTCGCCGGCGGCTGGTACGCAGGGCAGGAGCCCGCCCCTGCGCCCCCGGCCCGGGCGAAGAGCGCCTGACCGCTTCTCGGATCTTGCCCACGCACTGGGCGCTCACACCGTGACGCGGCGGTGGTGGGTGAAGGCGCCCGGGTGGCGCCGCCGCTCGGGCACCAGCGAGAAGGCGAAGAGCAGCACCGCCACGATGGCGTTGTTCCAGGTCGTAGAGCCGCTCGCCGTCGGCAGGGCGAAGGCCGAGATGAAGAGCCAGATGGCGAGCGCCGTGTTGAGGAAGCGGGCCTGCGGCGCCGCCAGCGAGACGAGCGCGAAGACCACCGCGGCGGCGCCCGACGCCCACGTGTTGAAGAGCTGGGCGTCGCTGTGCCGCCAGGCGAAGGCCGAGATGAAGAGCCAGGCGCCCACCATGGCGCTGGCGATCCGGGCCCAGCTTCCACTGCCCTCGTTGCGGACCATCGCGCCTGTCGTCATGTCGATCCCTCCCTTTCCTGCGTGGGGCGGGCCGCGAGCGGCGCCGCTCCTCCTTCAGGCGTGGCCAGCGCCACGGGCCCTGTCAATCCACTGCCGGCACGGCCCCCGTCGTCTCGTGGTGCCACCGCCCGCCTCGCAGCGCTGCGAGGAAGCCGTCGGCCGGCAGCGTGTTGAGCACGTCGGCGCTGGTCGCCCGTCCGCGCCGGGCGGTGGCCACGCCGTAGCGCAGCGCCTTCATCCCCAGGGTGGAGTGGGCGTCGGTGCTGACCACCAGCTTCACCCCCATCCGCACCGCGAGCCGCACGTGCGCCCCGGAGAGATCGAGGCGGTGCGGGGTGCCGTTCACCTCCATGGCCTTGCCGCTCGCGAGCGCCGCCTCGAAGACCTCCTCCATGCGCAGCGGGTAGGGATCCCGGGAGCCCACCAGCCTGCCGGTGGGGTGGCCGATCCACGAGAGCAGCGGGTGGGAGAGGGCGCGCACCAGGCGCCGGGTCTGCCCGTCCTCGTCGAGGCCGTGGCGCTGGTGGATCGAGCCGATCACCACGTCGAGCTGCTCGAGGATCTCGTCGGGGAAGTCGAGGCTGCCGTCGGCGAGCACGTCCACCTCGCTGCCGCGCAGGAGCCGCACCTCCGGCACCTCCTCCTGGACCCGGGCGATCTCGTCCCATTGCTCGCGCAGGCGATCGGGGGTGAGGCCGCGGGCGTAGTGGCTGGTCTGCGAGTGGTCGGTGATGGTGAGGTATTCGAAGCCGAGGTGCCTGGCGGCGATCGCCATCTCCAGGATTGAGTGCTTCCCGTCGCTGTAGACTGTGTGGCAGTGGGTCATCCCCCGGATGTCGTCTTCGGTGAGCAGCGCCGGGAGCTCGCCGTGGTGTGCGTCGGCGAAGGCCTGATCGTCGTGGCGCAGCTCGGGCGGGACGGGCTGCATCCCGAGGTCCGCGTAGAGCGCCGCCTCGTCCGGCGGATCGAGACGCCTGCCGTCGCTGCCGAAGAGGCCCGTCTCCGCCACCTCGAGGCCGAGCCTCTCGGCGCGGTCGCAGACCAGCTCCAGGTGGCGCCGCGGGCCGGTGTGGAGGAGGAGGGCAGGGGCCCAGCCCTCCTGCGGCGTGGTGACCAGGGTGACGCGGGTGCCGTCGTGGAGCTGGACGGTGCAGGTGCTCGTGGTCTGCTCGAGGATCCTTTCCACCGCGGGGAAGCGGGTGAACCACTCGAGGGTCCGCTTCGGATCGTTGGTGGCGGCGAGGAGCTCGATCCCCTCCACGCTCTCCTCCCACCGCCGCACCGCGCCGGCGATGCTCGCCCGGTGCACGGCGGGGTCCTCCTCCACGTGGCCGAGGATCTCCTCGGCGATCGGCAGCGCCTCCGCCAGCGGCTTGCTCGCTCCGTGGCGACGCTGCTGCTCGATGCCGCGGAGGACCGCCTCCACCTTTTTCGGCCCGAAGCCCTTCAAGCGGCCGAGGCTGCCGTTCGCTGCTGCCTCCTCCAGCGCCTCCACCGTGTCGATGCCGGCCTCCACCAGCTGCGCCACCGACCTGGGCCCGAGCTCCGGCACCCGGAGGAGCGCCGCGGTACCGGCGGGGTATTTCGCCCGCAGGCGGTCGAGCAGGGGGATGCGTCCCTCGGTGAGCAGGCTCTCGATCTTCTGGGTGATCGCCGGGCCGACGCCGGGGATCTCGCCGAGGCGGCGCTGCCTCGCCAGCTCGTCGAGGGGCTCGGCGAGCGCCGCGATCCGGTCGGCGGCGACGCGGTAGGCGCGCACCTTGAACGCGCTCTCCCCATCGACCTCGAGCAGGTCGCCAAGCTCCCGCAGCGCACGCGCCACATCATGTCGGTCCATGCTCGTCGCCCTCCGTTCGCGCGAACGTCGTGTTATGGAGGATGGCCATTGCGGGAAGAGGTTTGGATCGTGAGCAAGCGGGTGCGGCTCGGCCCCGCCGACCTTCGGGACGGCGAGATGCGGGGCTACGAGTCGGAAAGCGGGCGGCTGGTGCTCCTCGGGCGAGTCGACGGCAGGTACCGCGCGATCGACGATTGGTGCAACCACGCGGGCTGCCAGATCTCCATGGGCTGGCTCGACCGGCGGCCCGAGGGCGGGGCGACCGCCGTCTGCCCCTGCCACGAGATCGGATTCGACCTGGAGACCGGCAGGAACGTCACCTCGCCGCTGATCTGCGGGGACCAGGAGGCCTTCCCGGTCACCGTCGAGGGCGGCGACGTCTACGTCGACCTGCCGGAGGAGGAGTGATGGCGCACGGCGATCACGGGCACGACCACGACCACGATCACCACCACGACCACGCCCACGGGGAGCAGCGCGGGCCGCACCTCGACAAGGGGCACGAGCCCGGCAGGAGCGACGAGGAGATCCGCCTCGCCGCTGGCGCCGCCGGCCTCGGCAGCGGGCAGGGGGGCCACGACCATGCGCACGGCGGCCTCCGCCACCGCCCCGCTGCAGGCGAGGCGCCGCGGATCCACCGCGCCAGCGCGCCGCGCCGGGTGCAGGTCGGCGTGATCACCGCCTCCGATACCCGCACCGACGAGAACGACACCTCCGGCCGCTACCTCGCCGAGACCCTCCAGGATCGCGGCCACCCCGTGCTCCACCGGGCCATCGTCCGCGACGAGCCGGCGCTGGTGCAGGAGGCGATCGCCGCAGCCCGGGCCGCAGGCGCCGAGGCGGTGATCGTCACCGGCGGCACCGGCATCAGCCGCCGCGACTCGACCTTCGAGGCGATCGACGGCCTCCTCGCCAAGCGCATCCCCGGCTTCGGCGAACTCTTCCGGCTCCTCTCCTTCCAGGAGATCGGCAGCGCGGCGATGCTCTCCCGGGCCACCGCCGGCGTCACCGCGGAGGGGCTCGTGCTCTTCGCCGTCCCCGGCTCCACCGGCGCCTGCAGGACCGCGCTCGAGCGGCTCATCCTCCCGGAGCTCGGCCACCTGGTGCGCGAGGTGACGAAGTAGTCGGCGGCCCTCGCCGGTTCTTCCTCCCGATGCTCTCCGCCAACCGCGCCGACCGCCTCCGGGCGGTGCTCGATCCCTTCGTCGCCGGCTTCGACGCCGCAGGCCGGGTCGCCTTCGATCCGGTGGAGGCGCCGCGGTCCTACGCGGATCCTGCCGACCAGGAGGTCGCCGGCCTCCTCGCCGCAGGTCTCGCCTACGGCAGGGCCGATCTCTTCCGGCCCAAGCTCTTCGGCCTTCTGCGGGAGATGGGGCCTTCGCCGGCAGCCTTCGTGCGCGCCTTCGATCCTGCGCGGGACGGGCACCGCTTCGCCTCCTTCGGCTACCGCTTCAACCTGCCCGCCGACATCGGCGCGCTCCTCGCAGGGGCGGGGCAGGTGGTGCGCACGCGCGGAAGCCTCGGCGCCTTCCTCGGCGCCGAATACGCGGCGCGGGGCGAGCTGCGGCCGGCGCTCGCCCACTTCTCCCGCACCATCCGCGAGGAGGGGGCGCGGATCGTCGCCGGCTCGATGGGGCCGACCCGCGCGCTCGAGCACCTCCTCGCCGACGCCGACAAGGGCGGCGCCTGCAAGCGGCTGCTGCTCTACGTGCGCTGGATGGTCCGCCGCGACGCGGTCGATCTCGGCACGTGGGCCGGGCGGATCCCGCGGTCGGCGCTGCTCATCCCGGTGGACACCCACGTGCTCCGGGTGGCGCGGCTGCTCGGGCTCACCGGCCGCCGCGACGCGAGCTGGCGCACGGCGGAGGAGATCACCGCCTCGCTGCGGCGCCTCGATCCCGACGATCCGGTGCGCTACGACTTCGCCCTCTGCCACCTCGGCATGAGCGGCGCCTGCCCGGCGCGCCGGCAGCGGGCCAATTGCCTGCGCTGCCCGCTGCAGCGCGAGTGCACCGCCGGCAGGCGCTACGCGGTGCTCGAAGCAGCGGGCGGCTGATACCTGCGGTCGAACACCTGTAGTGGAACACCCGGGGTAAAGCCGCTCAGGTGCCTGCAGCCTCGGCCTTCGCCGCCCGCTTCGGCAGCTTGCGCTCGCCGTGGATCCCCTTCCACAGGCCGGTGAAGAAGTGCCGGGCGTTGGTGCCGAGCACGCGGCTGTCGTAGCCGCCCTCCTGCACCACCACCGTGGGCAGGCCCGGCGAGGCGACGAGCCTGCCGCTCTCCTCGAAATCCTTCGCCGAGAGGGTCCACGAGCCGGTGGGATCTCCCTTCGCCGTGTCGAGCCCCAGCGCCACCACGAGGAAGGCGGGCTCGTAGGCCTGGATCCGCCGCAGCGCCTTCTGCAGCGTCTCCCGCCAGGCGGGACCGTCCACATGCTCCGGCAGCGGGTAGTTCACGTTGAAGCCCTCGCCGGCGCCGCGCCCCGTCTCCTCGGCGAAGCCGCTGAAGTAGGGATAGGCGAGGCGCGGGTGGCCGTGGATGGAGACGGTGAGCACGTCGGCCCGCTCGTAGAAGATCTCCTGCTGGCCGTTCCCGTGGTGGTAGTCGATGTCGAGGATCGCCACCTTGCCGTGGCGGCTCAGATAGTGCGCCGCCACCGCGTTCGAGTTGAGGTAGCAGAAGCCGCCGAAAGAGCGGCGCTCGGCGTGGTGCCCCGGCGGCCGCACCAGCGAATAGGCGATGCGCCTGCCGCGGAGCACGTCGTCTGCTGCGGTGAGGGTGCAATCCACCGCGCGCCGCGCGGCGAGCCAGGCGTTCTTCTGCAGCGGCGTGAAGGTGTCGATGCAGTAGTAGCCCGCGCGCACCGCCAGATCCTTCGGCGGCCGCGCCGCGTTCCGAATCGGGAAGACGTAGGGATAGACCGGCTGATCCTTCGCCTGCTCGAGGCAGATCTTCTTCAGGTAGGTGAGGAAGTCGCGGTCGTGCACCGCCTCGATGTGGCGGTCTGGCCACTCTCGCGGCGCCACCTCCGCGAATAGCCCCGAGGCGTCGAGCTGCTTGCGGATCGAGCGGATCCGTACCGGCGACTCGACGTAGCCGCGCTCGCGGACGTGATGGATGCTGTGCTCGGCGTTGACGACGAGGGCGATCCGCTCGTCCTCCGGCACCCGCTGCTGCGGGCGGATCGGCTCGGCGGTGCCGTAGCGCGGCGCGCGGAGCCGGACCGGATCGTCCTGGATCGATCCCACCACCATCTCCACGTAGGAGCGGGGGCAGAGCTGCGCGTATTTGCGCTCGAGGATGGCGCGCACGATCGACCGGGCCTGCTCGCGCTTGAGCGGCTTGCCCTGCCCGAGGTCGTCGAAGACGAGGTAGGGCGGGTTGTCGTCGCCGGGCGTGAGCGGCGTCTCGTAGGCGGTGCCGGCGAGGGGGCGCGCGCCGTAGCGCTCGTAGAAGGCGAGCCGCCGCGCGTTCTGGGCGCGGACCTTCGGATCCTTCGAGAGGGCGGGGTCGTCCGGGAGGCACTCGCAGAAGATCCCGGTGGCGCCGAGGGCGAGCGCCTCCTCGCGGACACGCTCGTAGAGGGCGCCGCCGATGCCGCCGCCGGTGCGGGTGGTCGCCGCCGAGAGGAAGTCGAGGTAGCTGAACTTGAGATCGGGGGCGTGGAGGAGGAGGGCGAAGCCCCGCACCTTGCCGGCGCCGTCTTCCGCCACGAAGAGGATCGAGCGAAAGCGGTATTTGAGCGGGTTGCGCAGCTTCTCGGGCAGCCCCGCCGCCTCGCTCTCGGGAGCGAGGGGGAATTGGGCGCGCAGGATCTCCTGCACCTGCTCGATGGCGCTGCGGTTCGAGGGCACGACGTCGTCGTGGATGCGGCGGATCCGGAACATGGCTTGGCAGGGGAACCGGATGGCGCCCCGTTCCCTTCCACGGGGCCCTGCCGGTCAGATCCGGCGTTTGGACTGGTGCAGCTCGAAGATGATCTCGCCGCCGCGGAAGATGCGCACCGTGCCCGAGGTCTGCGAGACCACCAGGGCGATCGCCTTCGTGGTGGCGGTCATCAGCGCTGCGGCTGCGTGCCGGGCGCCCAGCCCCAGGGGGATTTTGAGCTCGTCCGATCCACCCGACTGCAGGTAGCGGCCGGCGGCGAGGACCACGCCGTCCTCCCGGATCACGAAGGCGCCGTCGAGGACGGAGAAGTTCTTCACCGCCTCCTTGATCTTCGGATCGAGGATGTTGCGCTCGCCCTCGCTGATCCCCTGGAAGGGGTTGATGGTGAGCTGCTTGCTCTTCTCGAGGACGCCGATGGAGTCGCCGAGCACCACGATGGTGCCCACCGGGTGGCCCTCGAAGCCCTCCTGGCCGATGGCGAGGGCGAGGCCGAGGACCTGCTCGACCACCTGCGGGTTGAACTCCGGCGGGAGGCGGAGCGCCTCGACCGAGAGGGAGTCGTCCACCTCGGCGCCGACCTGGAGCTTCACCATGGTGTCGAGGGAGCGCCTGTGGCCGGTGACGCAGAGCACCATCTCGCCTTCGCCGAAGGTCGAGGCCGCTGCGACCAGGGCTACCTTGGTCTTCTCCATCCGCGAATAATCGTAGCCGGGGATGACCACCGCCCGAAAACCGTCCTCCCGCAGATCGCGGGCGAGGTTGTCGGTGGTGACCGCGTAGATTAGCTTCCGGCGCAAGCTCCGTCCCTTGAGCTCCTCGGAAGCGAGGGGATAGTCGGAGATCAGGAGGAGATGGTCGATCTCCGGACGTGCCGCCAGGGTGAGGGCACTTCGGAGAAATTCGCGGTCGAGCTTGCTCGTTGGTTCGGCCATGCTTTTCCAGGTCCCGGAGGAGTGTCCTCCGGGGAATCGGCCCACCATACGGCAGCTGGGTCGAGTCCGCAAAAACGTAGTCGTCACGCGGCCCTAGCCGCTTGACGCTGTCGTTTTGCGCTGGTACAAACGCCGGCCCTCCCCGTGAGGCGGGGAGTCTGACACCGCAGCGACGAACAGCGTCCTGCCCCGCCAGGGGGAGACCAGGTGAACCAGACCGATCTGCAGCGCTTCAAGACCATGCTCGAGGAGTCCCGCCAGACCCTTCTCCAGTCGGCGAAGCGGACCCTGGAGGAGTCGAACTTCGACACCGACGATCTCCCCGACGAGATCGATCTCGCCTCCTCGGAATACAACCAGTCGATGGTCTTCCGCCTTCGCGATCGGGAGAAGTTCCTCCTCAAGAAGATCGACAAGGCGCTGGCCCGCATCGACGACGGCTCGTTCGGCATCTGCGAGCGGTGCGAAGAGGAGATCAGCGTGAAGCGCCTCGAGGCGCGTCCGGTGACCACCCTGTGCATCCGCTGCAAGGAGGAGCAGGAGAAGAAGGAGAAGTCCTACTCCTGATCCGCCGCACCAGCCGGAAACGCGAAAGGCCGCCCCCGGGCGGCCTTTTTGCGTTTGCACCCGCCGCCGGCCGTCAGCGCAGGTCGACCCGCAGGAGCTGGTTGCCTACCAGCAGGAAGTCGCCGGCCTCGAGGGGGGCGGGGCGGGTGAGCCGCACGAAGGTGCCGTTGGAGGAGCCGAGGTCCCGGAGGCGGAAGCCGTCGACCCCGACCGTGACCACCGCGTGCCTGCCGGAGACGAAGCGGTCGGTTGGGAAGGTGACGTCGCCCTGCTCGCGGCCGAGGAGGTTGTCGCCGCCCTTGAGCGGGAAGACCTCGCCGATGCCGCCGCCCTGGAGCAGCTGGAGCAGGCGGGCCTGGTAGCCGGGATCGGGGGAGCCCCAGATCTTCGTGCCATCGGCGCGGGCCCTGGCGGCGCCTGCCATCGGCTCGAGACGGAGGAGCTGCCGCCCGAGGCGGAGGTGGTCGCCGGCCTGGAGGACCAGCTCGCCGCGGACCTTGCGGAAGACGCCGTTCGCGGCCCCGAGGTCCTCGACCTGGAGCTGGTTGCGGACCCAGCTGAAGCGGCAGTGGCGGGGGCTGACGTAGGGGTCCTCGGCGAAGCGGATGGCGCCGGGGCCGGAGCCCACCACCACCTCGGTCTCGTCGATGGGGAAGCCCTCGCCCTCGGTGCCGTCGGGCTGGATGCTCACCAGCCGGGCGCGGGATTTCGCCAGCGGCACCGCGTGCATGAACATCGTGCCGCTGCGCGTCGGCGTCTCCGCGTCGAGGCGCACGCCGCAGGAGCCGCAGAAGGCGAAGCTCGCCGGGGCCGCTGTTGCGCAGGCGGGGCATTTGCGCTCGGGGAGAAAGGCGTTGCCGGGGCCCGGCGTCGCACCCACGGGGATCGGCGCAGCGGGGGCGTGGATCGTCGGGGCAGCGGGCCGGAGCTCGCCGCCGCAGTCGAGGCAGTAGTTGAAGCTGGCGGCGTTCTCCCTGCCGCAGGCGTTGCAATGGATCATGGGGCCCCTCGCACAGGCGGATGGAGGGCATAACGCCCCGCTCCGGACCCGTCAAACCAGCGGCCATCCTACCCGTGCCGACCCGGCA
The DNA here is from genome assembly GCF_041687135.1 of Vulgatibacter sp. Lineage (NCBI taxonomy): Bacteria > Pseudomonadati > Myxococcota > Myxococcia > Myxococcales > Vulgatibacteraceae > Vulgatibacter > Vulgatibacter sp. The sequence goes on from NZ_JAWLCN010000013.1 coordinate 97,162, forward strand.
GGGCAGCTTCGGAACCGCTGCCGAGGGTAGGGCGTCGTGTCGGGCAGGGGATACCGTCCGCTTGGGGCTGCGACGTCGGGCTGGGTCAGGCGCGGCCCTCGACCCGGAGGATGTTGCGGCCGACGCGGAGGGTATCGCCCACCGACAGCTCCCGCTCCGCACCTGCGGGGACCTGCACGAAGGTGCCGTTGGCGGAGCCGAGGTCGCGCAGGGTGGCGCCCTCGGGGTCGGCGTCGACCTCGCAGTGGCGCGACGAGACGAATGGATCGTCGGGGAAGTGGATCTGGCCCCCGACCCGGCCCAGCTGCACCGGCGCCGGGCGGATCCAGGCGGCGCCGTCGACGCCGCCCAGGTGGATTCGCTCGATCCGGAGCTGGGTGGCGGCGGGGAGGGGGCTGCCGAAGACGGGGATTCCGGCGGCGCCGCGGGCCGGCCCGTCGAGGCGGCAGGAGAAGCGGAGGAGCTGATCGCCCACGGCGAAGAGCGCGCCGGGGCGGAGGACCTCGGGGTGGCGGATCCGCACGAAGACGCAGCCGGCGCCGCCGTCGCGGACGAAGAGCCGGCCTTCCCGGAGGAGCAGGGTGGCGGCCTGCGCGGGGACCGTGTCGTCGGCGGGGAAGCGCTCCCTGCCCAGCGGGGTCACCTCGTCGGCGAGGGGCCAGGGGGATCCCGTCGGGCCCAGGCCCCGGAGGAGGACGAGGCGCACGCCGCCGGGGTGGAGGCGGAGCTGCCGCGGCGGGACCGAGGTCGACTGGGCGGCGCCGCCGAGCCGGGCGCCGCAGGCGGGGCAGAAGAGGAGGCCTGCTGGGTGGCTCCGCCCGCAGCTGCCGCAACCGGGGCCAGGGGCAGGGGGCGTGGGCGGACGCTGCGCCGGGGGCGGTGTCGGGTGGCCATGGAGGAGGGCGGCAGCGCGCGGGACGCCGCCGCAGCCCGTGCAGGAGAGGACCCCCGGGGCACACCAGGTCGAACAGGCCTCGCAGACCGTCCCGAGCTGTGCGAGCAGGCTTCCCACCGAACCTCCAGAGCCGCAGATGAAAATACCCGAATGTGCGCCCGGTGGCACGTCTGCTCGGGCCTGCGGCTCGAAAACCCTGCCTTGCATCGGCGCTTCGGCGTCGTAGAGTAGCTGATGCGGTGCGTCGAGGATTGTCCTGCTCACCCCGAACGTTGCGAACGATTGGCGGGATGCTAGGATCGTCAACGCCCCGACACTTACATGCTCCGTCTCAACGACATTCTCCAGCGGATCGCCGAATACCACCCCGATCCGGACCTCGACGTCATCAAGAAGGCCTACGTCTACTCGGCGAAGGTCCACCAGGGACAGATCCGCAAATCGGGCGAGCCCTATCTCACCCACCCGCTGGCGGTGGCGGGCATCCTGGCGGAACTGAAGCTGGACGAGGCGTCGATCGTCACGGGCCTCCTCCACGACACCATCGAGGACACCCTCGCGACCCTCGACGAGCTCAAGGAGCTCTTCGGCGAAGAGATCGCCCAGCTCGTCGACGGCGTCACCAAGCTCTCCCAATTCCAGATCTCGAAGGAGGCCTCCGCCGAGGTGAAGCAGGCGGAGAACTTCCGGAAGATGATCGTGGCGATGGCGAAGGACATCCGGGTCATCCTGGTGAAGCTCGCCGACCGCACGCACAACATGCGGACCCTGGAGCACATGGCGCCCGAGAAGCAGGCGCGCATCGCCCAGGAGACCCTCGACATCTATGCGCCGCTGGCGAACCGGCTCGGTATCAGCTGGATCAAGACCGAGCTGGAGGATCTCTCCTTCCGCTACATCCGGCCGCAGGAGTTCGCCGAGCTCGACGAGAAGGTCTCGCGCCGCAAGCGGGAGCGCGAGCGCTTCGTCGACGACGTCTGCGAGATCATCGCGGCGAAGATGCGGGAGAACGGCCTCGACGTGCAGGTCGCCGGCCGCTGGAAGCACCTCTACTCGATCTGGAAGAAGATGCGGGCCTCCGGCATCGACTTCGAGGGCGTGCACGACGTGATCGCCTTCCGGGTGCTCACCCGCACCGTGCCCAATTGCTACGAGGCGTTGGGGCTCATCCACTCGATGTGGAAGCCGGTGCCGGGGCGGTTCAAGGACTTCATCGCGATCCCGAAGCCGAATATGTACCAGTCGCTGCACACCACGGTGATCGGTCCCTTCGGCGAGCGCATCGAGGTGCAGATCCGCACCCACGAGATGCACAAGGTGGCGGAAGAGGGCATCGCCGCCCACTGGGCCTACAAGGAAGGCAAGAGCAGCGTCCGCAAGGACGACGACGCGAAGTTCGCCTGGCTCCGCCAGCTGATGGAGTGGCAGCAGGACCTCAAGGATCCCAAGGAATTCCTCGAGACGGTGAAGGTCGATCTCTTCACCGACGAGGTCTTCGTCTTCACGCCCAAGGGCGACGTGAAGGATCTGCCGCGGGGTGCCACCCCGGTGGACTTCGCCTTCGCCATCCACTCGGCGGTGGGCGAGCGCTGCGTCGGCGCCAAGGTGAACGGCAAGATCGTCCCGCTCCGCTACAAGCTGAAGAACGGCGACACGGTCGAGATCCTCACCAACGCCAACGCCCATCCGTCCAAGGACTGGCTCACCTTCGTCAAGACGAGCCGGGCGCAGGCGCGGATCCGCGGCTACATCAAGTCGCAGCAGCGCGAGAAGGCGATGGCGCTGGGGCGCGAGCTCCTCGACCGGGAGTTCAAGCGCTTCGGCCTCAACTTCGGCAAGCTCCTCAAGGGCGACGTGCTGCCGAAGATCCTCCAGGACATGGGGATGCGGCAGGCGGAGGAGCTCCTCTCCGCCGTGGGCTACGGCAAGACCGCACCCTCGCAGGTGCTGCAGCGGGTGCTGCCGCCGGAGAAGCTCACCGCGCCGCAGGAGCAGGCCGACTCCGTCTCGCGGATCACCGAGATCTTCAAGAAGGCGGTGGGCCGCTCCTCGAAGACCGGCGTGCGGATCAACGGCATCGACGACGTGATGGTCCGCTACGGGCGATGTTGCAACCCGGTGCCCGGCGACGCGGTGCTGGGCTTCATCACCCGCGGCCGCGGCGTCACCGTGCACACGGTCGGATGCGAGAAGGTGCTCTCCACCGATCACGAGCGCCGCGTCGACGTGCAGTGGGACATCAAGGGCGACTTCAAGCGACCGGTCACGGTGCGCGTGCTCACCGCCGATCGGCCGGGCCTGCTCGCGGACATCTCGCAGAAGTTCTCCGCCGCTGGCGTGAACATCTCGCAGGCCAATTGCCGCTCCACCGGCGACGACCGGGCGGTGAACACCTTCGAGGTGGCGATCACCGACCTCAAGCAGCTGCAGGGCGTGATGCAGGCGATCGAGCGGATCAAGGGCGTCTTCGCGGTCGAGCGCGTCTGAGCTCTTTCCGCGCGCGGTTGCAGGCCGGCGGCGCCGCCTGGCGCCGTTGCCGTTTCCTGCGCCCGTCGTCCCGCGTTGACCGGCGCCGTGGGCCGCGCTAGGTAGGCCGCCTCTTACCTGTGCGGGAGGCACACCATGGCACGCGAAGTGATTCACTCGGACAAGGCACCCAAGGCGATCGGCCCCTACAGCCAGGCGATCCGCGTGGACGCGGGCAGGATGGTTTTCTGCTCGGGCCAGGTGCCGCTCGTCGCCGAGACGATGGAGTTCAACTCCCAGGACGTCGTCGAGCAGACCGAGCAGGTGATGAAGAACCTCGAGGCGGTGCTCGCCGCTGCCGGTGCGAAGTTCGAGAACGTGGTGCGCACCACGATCTTCCTCACCAACCTCGGCGACTTCGTGAAGGTGAACGAGGTCTACGGGAAGTACTTCCCCAACAACCCGCCCGCCCGCGCCACCGTGCAGGTCGCCGCGCTGCCCAAGGGCGCGCAGGTCGAGATCGACTGCATCGCGGTGATCTGAGGACCGTGCCGTTCGCGCAGGCCCGCACCCACCCGGGATGCGGGCCTGCGCGTTCCTGCGGGATCAGCCTGCGCCACCTGCTCCACCGGCGCCGCCAGCTCCTCCTGCGCCGCCTGCGCCGCCTGCACCGCCAGCTCCACCAGCGCCACCGCCGCCGCCGGGCGGGAGGATCTGCCCGCGCACTTCGCCGCCGGGATTCCCGCTGGTGTGGACGTTGATGTAGAGCTCGCCCGCCTCGTAGGCGGTCTGCTGCTCCGCGGTGAGCTCGGCCGTTCCCGTGAGCCTGCCGCTCCGGTCGTCGTCGTTCGCCGTCACCTCGAGGTTGAAGGCGATCGGGCCGTTCTCACCGGCGGGGGCCTGGTGGACGTGGGCGGGGCTGCCCTCGACGTCCTGCAGGTCGCTGGTGAGATCGCGGAAGCTGCCGTTCACGGTGACGGTATCGCCGGTGCGGGAGATCGAGGCGACGCCGCTGCCGGTGGTGGTCACCGCCGGGACCTCCTGCGCACCGGTGAGCTCGATCGCGAAGAGCTGATCCGGCTCCGCGGGCGCGTCGTCGGAGAGCTGCGCGCGGATCTCGCCGCCCGGGTAGTTCACCGTGTGGATGTTCACGTAGTGCAGGCCATCGAGGAAATCCTGCCGCTGCGTCGCATCGAGCTCCGCGGTGCCGGTGAAGGTGCCGCTGCGGTTGTCGGGCCCTGCCGTCACGTCGAGGTTGAAGACGATGGGACCGTTTTCGTCGGCAGCAGCCCGGTGGACGTGGGCCGGGCTGCCGGAGACCTCGAAGAGGTCGGAACCGAGACCGGTGAAGGTGCCCTCGACGGTGAGCGTGTTGCCCGCGAGCGTCGCCGTCGCCTCGCCGGTGGCGTCGGTAGCGACGGGCGGGACCTCCTGGGCGCCGGTGATCTCGACCTCGCGGATCACCTCCTGGCTGCCGCCGGTTCCGCCGGTGCCACCCGTACCACCCGTACCGCCGGTTCCCGCGGTGCCGCCCGCACCGCCGCCGCCACCGTCGTCGTCGGTGTCGCAGCCGGGAGCAGCGACGAGGCCCACCGCGAGCATGAGAACCAGCCAGGTACCTGCGTGCCGTTTCATCTCCATCCCCCCTAAGCCGTCGGCTCGTTTCGTGACCGTTGCAGGTTGGCATTCGCCTGCGAGGCCGGGAGGCGGGGGAGACCCGTGTGGGAAGGGCCCACACTGGCTGTGTAGCGTCAGCGCAGCTGCGCCCGGAGCTCGCCTGCCGGGTGATCCTCGGTGCGGAGCTCGACGTAGGTGCCGCCGTTCAGGAAGATCTCGACGAGCTCGTCGTCGATCAGCGTCTCGAGGGTGAAGCTGCCGGTGCGGCCGTCGAGGCTCGAGGCCGGCGCCGCGTTGATCGCCGTGCCCGCCTCCCCCGGCTCACCGAGGCCGAAGATCACGGCGGCCTCGTCGCCGGCGAGGACCGGGCTCGGTAGCTCGCTGAAATTGCCCTGCAACGCGAGGTTGTTGCCGAAGAGCCGCGCGGTGACCTGCCCGGTGCCGCTGGTCTCCACCGGCGGCACCGCCTGGTCGCCCTGGAGATCGACGGTGAGGGTCTTCTCCTCGACGTCGACGTCGGTGATGCCGCAGGTCACGCCCATGAGCAGCGGAGCGGTGAGCAGCAGCGCCCACGCCGTGCGCCGTGCCTCTGCCTGGAACATCTGCAAACCTCCCGTGCGGGGTGAGAGGGCAATGGTGCTGCCGCCGGGCTGCAGCGGCAACCTCCCCGGCGCCGGCTCGCGGCGTGGGGGTTCGAACGGGAAAGGGCCGCCACGGCGTGTTGCCGGGCGGCCCCTTTTCGATCGGTTGCGCGCGATCGGCTACGGCTCGATGTACTCGAACTGCTCGTTCGCGTAGTTGCGCAGGATCACCTTCTTGCCCTCGCGGCCCACCATGTACTCGGGGAGGAGCGGGATTTTGCCGCCGCCGTTGGGGGCGTCGACCACGAAGTGGGGCACCGCGAGGCCGGAGGTGTGGCCGCGGAGCGCCTCGATGATCTGCAGGCCGGTCTCGATCGGCGTGCGGAAGTGCGAGATGCCCTGCGAGAGATCGCACTGGTAGATGTAGTAGGGGCGCACGCGCATCATCAGGAGCTTGTGGTTGAGCTCCTTGACGATCTTCGGGTCGTCGTTGACGCCCTTGAGCAGCACCATCTGGTTGCCGAGCATGCAGCCCGCGTCGGCGAGCTTGCGGCACGCCTCGAAGGCCTCGGCGGTGCACTCCTTCGGATGGTTGAAGTGCGTGTTGACGAAGACGGGCTGGTGCTTGCGCAGCATCTTCGCGAAATCGTCGGTGACGCGCTGGGGCAGGGTGACCAGGTTGCGCGTGCCGAGGCGGAAGATCTCGACGTGCGGGATCGCGCGGAGGCGCCCGAGGATGTAGTCGAGGCGATCGTCGGAGAGCGAGAGCGGATCGCCGCCGGAGATCACGATGTCGCGGATCTCGGGGTGCGACTCGATGTAGGCGAGGCCGTCCTCGATCTGCTTCTTTGCAGCGGCGGTGGTCGGGTCGGAGACCTTGCGCTTGCGGGTGCAGTGGCGGCAGTACACCGGGCAGTTGTGCGTGGTGTAGAAGAGCACGCGGTCGGGGTAGCGATGGGTGATGCCGGGCACCGGCATGTCCCGCTCCTCGGCGAGCGGATCCTCGAGGTCGGTGGGCAGCACGGTGAGCTCACCGAGCTGGGGCACCGCCTGGAGGCGGATCGGGCAGTTGGGATCGGTCGGATCCATCAGCGCCGCGTAGTAGGGCGTGATGCCCATGTGGAAGGCTTCGTGCGAACGCTCGAAGGCCTCCCGCTCGGCGGGTGTGAGATCGATCAGCGCCTCGAGGTCCGCGAGGGAGGTGAGGCGGTTGCGCTGCTGCCAATGCCAGTCGTCCCAATCCTCCTGGGCGACGTTCTGGTACGCGCGGCCGCGGCCGCCGCTGGGGAAGCGATCGCGGATGTGCTGCACGGGGCGCGGATCGCCGCTCTCGGAGAGGGTATCGCGCGCGGTGGGGCGAACCTTCTTCTGCAGCTGGATCAGGCCAGCGTCACCGGGGGCGTTGGGCAAGCTCATCGTCGTCCTCCTGTCGAACCATCGGGGCAACGGCGGGTATCCGGTCGCCTATCCCCATTTCCATGCAACGCCCGAGCGGGAGGGATTCACCCCCGGAAATGCGTTTCTCGGGCAGAAAAGCAAAAACGCCCTGTTCGGGCGCCGTTCGAAGCCAACGTACGGAAGGCTCCCGCAGGGGTCAAGGCTCGTCGCCGTGTGGTATAGGGGCGCCCTGCCTGTGAGCCAGCCAACACGGAAGGATGTACCCCGCGTGAGCAAGTCTTCTACAGCGCTCCCCCTCGTCGATGGGCCCCGCCGCCCCGAGGCGCGCCGCCCGCCGCTCACCACCCCGCCTCGTGGACAGGCCCCCGCCCGCGACTGGCGCGCGATCTTCCCCGGTGTCACGGAGGCCGAGTGGCGGGACTGGCGCTGGCAGGCACGGCGCTCGGTGCGGACGCTCGAGGAGCTGGAGCGCTACGTCTCCCTCACCGACGACGAGCGCGCCGGCGTGCGCGAGACCGCCTCGATCTTCAAGCTCGCGATCACGCCCTACTACCTCTCGCTGATCGATCCGGATCATCCCTTCTGCCCGGTGCGGCGGCAGTCGATCCCGGTGCGGGCCGAGGCGGACGTGTCGCCCGGCGAGCTCGCCGATCCGCTCGGCGAGGACCTGCACCGCCCCGCCACCAGCATCGTCCACAAATACCCGGACCGCGTGCTCCTCCTCGCCCTCGACCGCTGCTCGGTCTACTGCAGGCATTGCACCCGCCGCCGGATCACCGGCCAGCCGGAGACCGAGATCGATCGCGAGGCGGTGACCGAGGCGGTGGAGTGGCTCCACGATCACCCGGAGGTCCGCGACGTCTTGATCTCCGGCGGCGATCCCTTCCTCCTGCCGACCCAGCGCCTCGACGATCTGCTCACCGCGATCCGCGCCGTGCCCCACGTGCAGATGATCCGGATCGGGACCCGGGTGCCGGTGTGCAATCCGATGCGCGTGGACGAGGCGCTGGCGAAAGTGCTGCGCAAGCACGCGCCGCTCTTCGTGGTGACCCACTTCAACCACCCCAAGGAGATCACCGCGGAGGCGGGCGCCGCCTGCGAGCTCCTCATCGATCACGGCGTGCCGGTGGAGAACCAGGCGGTGCTGATGCGGCGGATCAACTCCAACGCCCGGATCCAGACCGACCTCAACCACCGCCTGCTGGAGCGGCGGGTCCGGCCCTACTACCTCCACCAGATGGACGTGGCCGAGGGGCTCGAGCATCTGCGCACGCCGATCCGCGCGGGCATCGACATCATCGAGCAGATGCGGGGCTGGACCACGGGGTTGGCGATCCCGCACCTGGCGGTGGACCTACCCGCCGGCGGCGGCAAGGTCACCCTCTCGCCGCCCTACGCGCAGGCATTCGAGGAGCGCGAGACCGTCTTCCGCAACTACAAGGGCGAGACCTACCGCTACCCGGAGCCCCGGGAGACCGACTGCAGCTGCCCCTACGACGAGGTCTATTACCGGGGGAAGTGAGGAGATCCGCGCCTGCCCGCATGGGGCCTGTGGCGATTTTCCCCGCCCTGCTGGTAAGCTGTCGGGATGACGGTCATTCTCGGCGGGCGTTGGGAAGTGCTGCGGACCCTGGGGGCTGGCGCCGGTGGTGAGGTTCTCCTCGCCGCCGACCGGCTCGCCGGCGGTGCGCACCGTGCGGTGAAGGTCCTCGCGGACGCGGCGCGGGAGCGGAACCTCCGCGCCGAGTTCGCCGCGCTGGCGGGGCTGCAGCATCCCGGCGTGGTGAAACTCCACGGCTTCGGCCACGACGCCACCCGCGGGCCACTCCTGGTCACCGACTTCGTCGACGGCACCGACCTCCTCACCGCCGGCGCCTCCCTGGACGAGGCGGGCAAGCTGGCGCTCGTGGCGCAGCTCCTCCGGACGCTGGCCTTCGTTCATGCGCGCGGGCTCCTCCATCTCGACCTCAAGCCCGCCAACGTCCTCGTCGAGGCAGGGCGAACCCGGCTCCTCGACTTCGGCCTCGCCGGCGCCGAGTGGAGCCGCGCCGTCGGCGCCACCCCGGCGTGGGCGGCCCCCGAGCAGCTCCGCGGGGCGGCGGTGGATCGCCGCACCGATCTGCACGCGGTGGGCGCCCTCGCCCACGCGCTGGCCACCGGCAGCCCGCCGCCGCAGCAGCGGGAGCGTGAGGCTGCCGCCGCTGCGATCGCCGGCGGTCTCGGCGAGGTGGTGCGGCTGCTGCTCCGCGAGGACCCCGAGACGCGCCCCGCCAGCGCAGGCGCCGCGCTGGCGCAGCTCGCGGCGCGCGGCGTGCTCGACGGTGCCGACGAAGCTGCGGGAGTGGCCGCCTGGATCCCCCACGTGCCGGCGATCGTGCGGCGGGGCGCGCTCGCCGACGCCGCGGCGGCCCTCGACGGCGGCAGGCCCGTGGCGCTGCTCGGCCCCGGTGGGAGCGGCAGGCGCAGCCTCCTCGGCGAGATCGCCCGCCGCCGCGCCGGTGGCGGCTGGATCGTGCTCCGTGGCGGCGCCGGCGCGGCGCCCCTCGAGCCGCTCCTTCCCGTGCTCCGCGGCGCTGCGGCACTGCTCCAGCCCGGCGACGCGAAGGCGGCCCGCCGCCTCCTCGCGCCGTGGCTCGACGGCAGCGCGCCGGCGACGAAGGCCCCTGCAGCTGCGGCCCTCGGCGCTGCAGCAGCGGCGATCGTCGCGGCGGCGGCGAAGGGCCGCCGCCTCCTCGTTCTCCTCGACGGCGCCGACACCCTCGAGCCTGTCTCGCGGGTGGCGATGTACGAGCTCCTCGCGCAGCGCGTGCCGGTGGTGCTCTCCGCCGAGGAGGCGCCCGATGCGCCGGCGCTCCGCGAGATCGCGCTGGCGCCCCTCGACCTCGAGGCGGTGAAGGGCTGGCTCGCAGGGGTCTACCCGGATCGCGCCGTCCCCGAGGGTTTCGCCGCCTCGCTCCACCGCTGGAGCGGTGGCCTTCCCATCCTGATCGAAGAAGCGCTGCGCGCGCTCGCCTCCTCCGGCCTCGCGGCTCCCGGCGTCGGCAGCTCCGCCCCGCTGCCGGCGGTGATCGTCGACGAACAATTCCCCGCCAGGGCGGAGGCTGCTGGGAGAACCGCCGCACGCGCCCTCCTTGCAGCCCGCGACACGGCGGTGCTCCTCGGCCTCTGGGGCAGGCCCCTCGCCGTGGTGGATCTCGCCGGTCTCCTCGGCCTCTCCGAGGAAGCGGCGCTGCTGCAGGTCGAGGCGCTCGCAGCAGAGGGCGCCGCTGTGCTGGAGGAGGGTGGCCTCTGCCGGATCGCCGGTGAGGCCGTCGCCGCTGCGGTGGCAGGGGCGCTCCCGGCAGCGGCGGCTGCCGCCGTGCATCTGCGCCTCGCCGCCCACGCCGCAGGCGCAGCCGCGCGGGCACGGGGCGCGGAAGCCACCGTGCTCCTCGCCGCGCGGGCGCGGCATCTGCTCGCCGGCGGTGATCCGGAGGGTCCCGCGGTGGCGCTGCGGGCAGGCCTCGCCTGTGCCACCTGCGCCGCGCACCGCGAGACCGTCGAGCTCCTCGGCGCTGCGCTGCAGCGCGGCCTCGGCGACGGCCCTGCCCGCTGCGCCCTTGCCGCAGCGCAGGCCGCGCTCGGCGACGTGGAAGGCGCGCTGCACGCCTACCGCGCTGCGGACGCGGAGGGCGCCGGGGCGGAGGCGGCCATCGGCGCAGCCGAGGTGCTGATCCGCCGGGGCGCCTACCGGGAGGCGGTGTCGGAGTTGGAGGGCGTGGAGGCCGACGGGACGCAGCTGCGCGCGCGGCTCTTCGCCAGCCTCGCCAAAGCGCTGGCGCTCTCGGGCAGGGCCGGCGAGGCGCGGGATCGCGCGGAGGCAGGGCTCGCGGTGATCGCCTCCCTGCCGGAGCCGGAGCGCGCCGGCATCGCCGCCGATCTCCACGGCGCCAGGGGCCTCGCCCACTACCTCGCCGGCGAGGCCGACGCTGCGCTCGCCGCCTACGAGGCGGCGGAGGCCGCGGCGATCGACGCCGAGGACCCGGGGCGCCGGGCCACCGCCGCGAACGGGCGCGCCATCGTCGCCCACCGCCGCGGCGAGCTCGCGCTGGCCGAAGCGCTCTACGGCGAGGCGCTGCGCCACGCCCGTGACGCCTGGGATCTCACCCGCGTCGGCGCCTGCCACCTGAACCTCGGCGCCCTCGCGCAGGAGCGCAGCGACACCGCCAGCGCCGCGGAGCAGTACCGCCAGTCCGCGGCAGTGGGCCGCGCCCTCGGCGATCCACACGCGGTGGCCCGCGCCGAGCTCAACCTCGCTGTGCTCCACCGCTTCGTCGGCAGGCTCGAGGCCGCGATCGCCGCAGCCACCGCTGCACGCAGCGCCGCGATGAAGGCGGGTGCACCCCACGTCGCCGCCATCGCCACCGCGGTGGAGGGCGAGACCCGCCTCCTCGGCGGCGAGGTGAGCCGCGCCCGCGGGCTCCTCGAGGAGGGGCTCGCCGGCACCACCGGCGCCGCCGAGAAGCTCGACATCGAGGTGGCCCTCGGCCAGGCCGAGCTCGCTGCAGGCGAGGCCGGCGCCGCAGCCGCCCGCGCCGCAGCGGTGGCGGAGGCGAGCGCGTCGCTTCCCGCGATCCGGATGCGCGCGCTGCTCCTGCGCGCGGAGGCGCTCCTCCTCGGCGCCGCCCCCGACGTGCCCGCCGCCCGCCGCGCGCTCTTCGAGGCGCTCTCGCTGGCGGAATCCCATCCCCGTCCCGACGTGCGCTGGCGCCTCCACCGCGCGCTCCACCTCGCCCACCGTGCGGCGGGGGAGGGCGATCTCGCCAGGGCCGAGGCGGTGGCAGCGCAGCGGCTCCTCGCCGCAGCGGCGGAGGTGCCGCAGCAGGATCGGACCCCCTTTCTCGCGAGGCCGGATCGGCGCCGGGCGCAGGAGGAACTCGCCCTCTCGGGCCCGATCGCGGGAGCCGACGGAAGCGCGGCGCGGATCCTCGCCCTCAACCGGCGCATCGGGGAGGAGCGCGACGCCGATCGCCTCCTCGCCGCGATCACCGACGCGGCGATCGAGCTCTCCGGCGCGGAGCGCGGCTTCGTCCTCCTCCCCGCGGCGGAGGGGAGCTTCGAGATCCGCATGGCCCGCGGCTTCGCCGATCCCGGCGAGGACGTGCCGGTCTCCCGCTCCATCGCGGAGCGTGTGCTCCGCAGCGGCGAGCCGGAGCACGCGGTCGACGCGCTCCACGACGATCGCTACCGGGATCAGCTCTCGATCCACGACCTGCGCCTGCGCAGCGTGATCTGCCTGCCGCTCTCCTTCCGCGGCGAGCGGGTCGGCGCCCTCTACCTCGACAACCGGCTCCGCAGCCGCGTCTTCGACGACGAGGCGGTGGCGCTCCTCGAGTCCTTCGCCGATCAGGCGGGGATCGCGCTGGGCAACGCGCGGCTCCTCGCCGAGACCGAGGCGGCACGGCAGCGCGCGGACGAGGCGGCGGCGCAGGTGCGCAAGCTGGCGGCGCGCCTCGAGGAGCAGGTGGAGCAGCAGGCCGCCGAGCTCGCCACCGCCCGCGAGGTGCTGGGCGATCAGCCGCTGGCGGGGATCGTCGGGCAGAGCGAGCCGATCCGCCGCCTCTGCCGCGCCATCGAGAAGGTGGCGGCGGTGGCGGTGCCGGTGCTGGTGCAGGGCGAGAGCGGCACCGGCAAGGAACTCGTGGCCCGGGCGATCCACGCGGTGGGGCCGCGGCAGGACCGCCCCTTCGTCGCGGTCAACTGCGCGGCGCTGGCGGAGACGGTGCTGGAGAGCGAGCTCTTCGGCCACGTGCGTGGCGCCTTCACCGGCGCGGATCGCGACAGGCGCGGCCTCTTCGAGCTCGCGGACGGCGGCACCCTGATGCTCGACGAGGTGGCGGACATGAGCCTCGGCATGCAGGCCAAGCTCCTCCGCGCCCTGCAGAGCGGGGAGATCTGGAAGGTCGGCGGCAGGGCGGCGCTGCGGGTCGACGTGCGGGTGGTGGCGGCGACCAACAAGCCCCTCGCCGGGCAGGTGGAGCAGGGGCTCTTCCGCGAGGATCTCTTCTACCGCCTCAACGTGGTGACGCTGCCGGTGCCGCCGCTCCGGGAGCGGCCCGAGGACATCCCGCTCCTGGTGGAGCATTTCCTCCGCAACATCCGCGGGGAGGCGGGGCAGAAGCGCAAGCTCCGGATCGAGCCCGCGGCGATCTCGTTCCTCGCCACCCACGAGTGGCCCGGCAACGTCCGCGAGCTGGAGGCGACCCTGAAGAACGCCGCGATCTTCGCGGAGGGGAACCTCATTCGCACCTCGGACCTCTCCTTCCTCCGGCTCCGGATGGCTACGCCCCGCGTCGCCGCCGAGCAGCGGGCGCCGGAGACGGTGCCGCTGGCGGAGGCGGAGCTGGAGATGATCGAGCGCACCCTGGAGAAGACCGGCGGCAACAAGGCGCTGGCGGCGCGGCTCCTCGGGATCGACCGCAAGACGCTCTACAACAAGCTCCGCCGGCTGGAGCGGGCTTGAAATTCTGTCGGATTGGGGTGGATTGCCCCGGGGACGTGGGGAACGCCCCGGCCTTGTCGACCAGGGAACGGATGGTTGCGGGTCGGCATCCCTTTTGCTTCACTGTCGGTTGAATCATCCGTCCCCCCACCGGCCCCGTCCCGAGGCACCGGAGTCCCATGCGCAGGCTGCTCGCAATCGCGCTTCTCGTCTTCGTCGCCCTCGCCGCCGCCAGCTGCGGCGGCAAGGGGGAGATCGATCCGATCCCCACTCCCCTGGGGAAGCCGGAGGACGGGTTGATTCTGCTCTCCGCCAGCAGCGGGTTGCAGAGCGAGTCCCACGAGGAGCCTCCCAGCGATCTGGTCGCGGTCGTCGGCCTGCCCGGCGCGCTCGAGCCCGGGGTCCTCGTCGTGGTGGAGAACCCGAGTGGCGCCTTCTCCCGGGAGACGGCGGTCGGCGACGACGGCTCCTTCGCCACCAGCCTGGCTGCTGCGGCGAACGACACGCTGCGCATCTACCCGCGCCTGCGACCCGATGGCCGCGCGCCCATCGACGGCCCCGCGATCCAGCGCCGCGTCGCGCCGGAGGAGGAGGGGGTCACCCCGAAGCCGCCCGTCACCCACATCATGTCGGGGCCCGGCGCCGGGGGCAGGGCGATCTACGCCTGGGCGGAGGCGAGCGGCGAGGCCCTGGTCCGGGCAGCGCCCGAGACCGTGGAGCCTGGCCTCGAGGTGGTGATCGGCAACACCGATCGGGCGGCGATCGTGACGGTGATCGCCGCAGCGGACGGCAGCTTCGAGGCGCGTCTCACCGCAGGCAGGGGGGACAGGCTCGCGCTCTTCGCCCGCTGGGCGGATGCAGGCGCCACCGACCCCGACGGCGCCTCGACCATGGTCGGCGTGACCGTGGAGTAATTCTGCAGCCGCGGCCTGCCCGGCAGCGGGCAGGCCGGCCGATCAGCCCGCCTTGTTCTCGCGGATCCGGAGCGCCCGCTCCTCGAGCCACGCCTTCGACCACGCGGCGTAGCGCCCCTCCTCGATCGCCTTGCGGACCTCGGCCATCAGGTCGACGAAGTAGGTGAGGTTGTGGAGCGTGTTGAGCCGGTAGGCCAGCAGCTCCCCCGCGTTGTAGAGGTGCCGCAGGTAGGCCCGCGAGAAGTGGGTGCAGGTGTAGCAGCGGCACTTCGGATCGAGCGGTCCCGCGTCGTCGGCGTAGCGGGCGTTCTTGATGTTGACGATCCCCTCGCTCGTATAGAGCCGGGCGTTGCGTGCGGTGCGGGTGGGGAGCACGCAGTCGAACATGTCGATGCCGAGGCCCACGCAGGTGACGAGGTCCTCCGGCGTGCCCACGCCCATCAGGTAGCGGGGCTTCTCCGCAGGCAGCAGCGGCGCAGACGTCGAGACGCTGGCGTACATCGCCGGGATCGCCTCGCCGACGCTATAGCCGCCGAGCGCGTAGCCCGGCAGATCGAGGGCGCAGATCTCCTCGGCGTGGGCCTTGCGCAGATCCTCGTGGAGCCCGCCCTGGACGATGCCGAAGAGGCTCGAATTGCCCTCCGGATGCCAGGCCTCCTTGCAGCGCTTCGCCCAGCGGGTGGTGCGCGCCAGCGACTGCTCGAAGTAACGCCGCTCGCTGCCTGCAGGCGGGCACTCGTCGAAGGCCATGATCACGTCGGCGCCCAGCGCCTCCTGCACCGCGATCGAGACCTCGGGGCTGAGCATCCGCTTGCTGCCGTCGATGTGCGAGCGGAAGACCACGCCCTCCTCGCTGATCTTGCGGGCCTCGGCGAGCGAGTAGACCTGGAAGCCGCCGGAGTCGGTGAGGATCGGCTTGTCCCAGGACATGAAGCCGTGGAGGCCGCCGTGGCGCTGCACCAGCTCGTGACCGGGGCGGAGGAAGAGGTGGTAGGTGTTGCCGAGGATGATCTGGGCGCCGATGCGGTCGAGGTCGTCGGGGGCGATCGCCTTGACGCTGGCTGCGGTGCCCACGGGCATGAAGATCGGCGTCTCCACCACGCCATGGGGCAGGGTGAGCCTGCCGCGGCGGGCGGCGGAGTCGGGGTCTTTCGCGAGCAGGTCGAACTGGAGTGCCACGGGGATCTCGTGGGACGCGGGCGGGGCCTTTCAGGCCACGAGCATCGCGTCGCCGTAGGAGTAGAAGCGGTACCGCTCGCGCACCGCCTCTTCGTAGGCGGCCAGGAGGCGCTGGTGGCCGGCGAGGGCGGCGACCAGCATCACCAGCGTCGAGCGGGGGAGGTGGAAGTTGGTGACGAGGCCGTCGACCACGCGGAAGTCGTAGCCGGGGGTGACGAAGAGCTCGGAGACGCCGGGGCCTGCGCGCACGCCGCCCCTGCCGTCCGCTGCGCTCTCCAGCGTGCGCAGGGCGGTGGTCCCCACCGCGATCACCCTGCCGCCCCGCTCCCTGGTGCGGGCGATCGCAGCGGCGGTGGCGTCCGGGACCTGGTAGCGCTCCGCGTGCATCCGGTGCTCGGAGACGTCGTCCGCCCGCACCGGCAGGAAGGTGCCGGGGCCGACGTGGAGGGTGACGGTGGCCCGCTCGATCCCCCGGGCGACGAGGCGCGCGAAGATCGCCTCGGTGAAGTGGAGGCCCGCCGTGGGCGCCGCCACCGCGCCGCGCTCCCGCGCGTAGATGGTCTGGTAGCGCTCGCGATCCGCCTCCTCCGGCGGCCTGCCCAGGTAGGGAGGCAGCGGCAGCTCGCCGAGCCCCTCGAGCCTGTCGAGGAAGGCGTCGGGATCCGCGGCGAAGGCGACGTCGACGAAGCCGCCCTCGTGCACCGCGAGGATCTCCGCGTCGAGGGCGCCGGCCCCGTCGGTGAAGCGGAGGAATTTGCCCGGGCGCAGCGGCTTGGACGATCCACCCATGCAGCGCCATGCGGCGCGGTCGCCCACCGGCCCGAGCGGATCACAGAGGAGGAGCTCGACCCTGCCGCCGGACTCGACCTTGGCGCCGCGGAGGCGGGCGGGGATCACCCGGGCGTCGTTGAGCACGAGCAGATCGCCGGGGAGGAGGAGATCGGGCAGATCGCGGAAGGCGCGGTGCGAGGGGGCGCCGCCTGCACGGGGGAGCACGAGCAGGCGCGAGGCGTCGCGCGCTTCGAGCGGGCTCTGGGCGATCAATTCGTCGGGCAGCTGGAAATCGAAGTCGGAGGTCTTCATCACAAGCCGTCTCGCAGCCCGGGGCGTCGGGGGCCGCGCAGTCTAAACGGAACGGCTGCGGAGCGGGGACCTCTTCCGCGCTGGCACTTCGGCCGTCAGTACATCCGCCGGATCTCGACGCCCGGGTAGTAGCGCCCGAGGATCTCGCGGTAGGCGCTGCCATCCTGCGCTGCGGCCTGCGCCCCCCACTGGCAGAGGCCCGCTGCATGCCCGGCCCCCCTGCCGTGGAAGTGGAAGCGCCCGCCGCGCTCGTCCACCTCGAAGGCGAGGCTCTTCAGGGCGCCGTAGCCGATCCGCTGGCGCAGCTGCACCGCTGTGAAGCGCCTGCGCCCCTTGGCGGTGCGGACCTCCACCGTGCGGGCCCGATCGCTCGCGGTCCGGGTCTCGACCGAGAGGTCGAGGACCGGCCCCAGGCCGAGCCGCCTGCCCAGGTCGGTGGCGGAGAGGGTGAGGCTCCAGCGCGCCCCCGGCGTGTCGGCGCGCTCGGGGCAGGCGTGGACGGTGAGGTAGGGCAGCGGCCTGCCCAGCGCCTCGGCGCCGCCCTCGGTGCGGCCGCCGCAGGAGGAGAAGAAATAGGCCTCGATCGGCATGTGATCGAAGACGAGGACCTCGCCCTCGGTGGCGGCGACCGCAGCCTTGGTCCGCGGATCCTCGCGGTGCACGCCGCCGTAGACCTGGGCGAGCACGGTGGAGCCGAGGTGGTAGGCCGCTCCCTCCGCCGCGATCTTCTTGCCGATGGCGTAGGTGCGCGCCGCCACCGCCTGGGCCTTGAGGGCCTCGGGCTCGAAGGAGGGCGGCATCTCGCTGCCCAGCACCGCGGCGAGGTAGCTCTCCATCGGCAGCTCGTTCACCGCGAGGAGCCCGCCCTCGTCCGCCACCACCTCGACGGCGCCGCGGACGGTCTTCTCGCCCACGGTGATCGGACCGTCCGCCCGGAGCTTCACCGCGTCCACCGGTGCGGCGCCGCCCAGCGCGACGCCGCCGCCGCGCCGCTCGAGGCGCACGGCGTCGCCGGGGACCGGTTCGTAGAAGCCGTCGTCGGTGAGGGCGCGCATGCGCAGGCCCGGCGCCCGCACGATGAGGGAGGATGCGCCCTCCACCACCGCGATCCGGATCATCGTCTCCGCGGCGGCGGGGCCGGCGGCGAGCAGCAGGGCGAGGGCGAGGAGGAGTGAAGCGAAGCGGCGTGCCATCCCGCGCCACGCTGGCACGGGGTGGCACGCCGATCCAGAACGTCGCCTGTGGACGGCTCCATCGCCCGCCCGCCCCGCATCGGCGGGGCAAGCGGACGACGTGGTGCGCTGCCTCGGCTCTGCGTTCGCGAGCTACTGGTTGCGGGCTGCGTCGCCGAGGCGCTGCAGCCTGTCGAGCGCGCTGCGCACCGGCCGATCGATGGCGCGGGCCGCCTCACCCACCACGCGGAACGCGAGCGGAAAGGTGCGGAAGAGCCTGCGCGCCATCGGCGGCAGCTCCTCGAGCAGCGCCTCCTCCCGCGGGGCGCCGATCTCCTCCTCGCCGCCGGCGCCGATGCGGAACTCGCTGGGGACGTAGCCGCCGTGGCCGTCCTCCTCGTACGCCCATTCCTCTTCCGCTTCGGCGCGCGCTTCGAAGCGCTCCGCCGGCGCCTCGGCTTCCGTCTCGGTGGGGATCGCCTTCGCCCTGCTGGAGACGCCGGCGGCGCCCACCGGCTTGGGCAGATCGTCGAGCACCGAGTGGCGCGCCGACTTCGCCGGCGGCCGCGCGCTGCGCTTGCCGGAGAGCGGCTTCTCGCCAGGGAGCAGATGCTCCTCGTCCCTGCGGAGCACCGCCTTCTCCCTGGTGAAGGTGCTCTTCGCCTGCTCGAGCGTCCCCGCGGGGCCGGGCGTGCTCCCCCGCATGTTGAAGTAGTCCTTGTTGTGCGTGTGCCGTCTCGATCCCATGGTCGGTACACCTCTCCCCAATGATTTAGGGACGGTCGGCGAGCCTGCCCACGTTCGGGGGCGGCGCGGAACTCCCGCGCCGGGCCGGCGGTCGAAGCAGGGCTGGGCCTGCCCGCTTCCCGTGTCCACGTTTGTGGAGATGGACCGGATCTCCCAGCTCGTCGCTCGCCCTGGTTGGCTCCTCCGCGGCGCCTCCCTCTTCGGCCTCGTGGCCTGGCTCGGCATCTTCGCGATGCTCTTCACCGTGCCCGGCATCACCGCGGGCACCTATTTCTCCGCGCTGGCGATGGCGGGGCTCTTCGGCCTCCTCCTCGCCGGCCAGCAGGCGGCGGTGATCCGGATCGACCGGGAAGGGCTCTCCGGCCGCACGCTCTTCCGCCGCCTGCGCTGCAACTGGAAGGCCGTGCAGCGGGTCGAGGCCCGCCCCTTCTTCCCGGGGCTCACCATCTTCCTCATCGCCACCAACCGCGGCCCCCTCGTCTTCACCTCGCTCTGGCGCAACCACGGCGAGCTCCTCGCCATCCTGCGGGAGCGGGCGCAGCTCGCCTGACCGCTACTCGGGGCGCGTGCTGTCGATCATCCAGGCGGCGTCCGCCTCCGCGCGCCTGCTGGTGTCGCCGTCGAATCGGATGAAGCCGCGGAGCTCCAGCGTCTCGACCAGCTGCTCCGCTTCCACCGACGAGCAGCCGAGCCGGTCCACGATCGCGTCGCGGAACGCCGTCCTGCCCCGCAGGTAGCCCACCGGCGGGTCCTCGTAGAAGTAGCGGCGCAGCTCCTCCGCCAGCGCCGCGAGATCGATGCTTTCGGGATCCATGCCTTCCACGATGGGGCGCGCCCCGGCGTCGGACAAGCCGTCTACCGGGGCACGAGCGCAAGCCCCTTCCCGTCGCTAACGAAGTGGACGGGCCCCTGGTCGGTGCGGTGGAGCGAGCAGCCGCGCGCCCGGTAGCGCGCCGCCACCTCGTCGTGGGGAAAGCCGAAGGTGTTGCGGTGGCCCACGCAGAAGACGACGTGCGAGGGGCGCACGGCGTCGAGGAAGGCGGGCGTCGAGGAGGTCTTGCTGCCGTGGTGCGGGGCCTTGAGCAGCCGCGCTTCGAGGGGCGCACCGGAGTCGAGCAGCGCCCACTCGCCGATCTCCTCCACGTCGCCGGGGAGCAGGATCGCCACCTCGCCGTGGACCACCCGCAGGACGAGGGAGGCGTCGTTGTCGCCGAGGGCCGGATCGTCGCGGCTGCCGTCGATGTCGGGAGGCCCCAGGACCTCGATCCGCACGCCGGCGCGCTCGAGGCGATCGCCGAGGCCGAGGATCCGCCGGGGCACGCCCTCGCGCTCCATCGCCGCTGCGAGCTGTGATCCCCACGGTCCTTCGAGCGGCCGCCCCGTGGTCCAGACCTCGCCCACCTCGAGGGCGCGGAGCACGGCGGGGATCCCGCCGACGTGATCGGGGTGGAGGTGGCTCACCGCCACCGCTTCGAGGCGGCGCACGCCGCGCCGGAGGAGCTGCGGCAGCACGCGGGTGGCACCGACGTCCCGCTCGCCGCGCACGTCGCCGCCAGCGTCGATCAGAACGGCGCTGCCGTCCGGGAGGCGGAGCAGGGTGCAGTCGCCCTGTCCCACCGGGAGGAATTCGACGTGGAGCCTGCCGTCCGGCGCAGGCGGGAGGAGGAGCGCGATCGTTCCGGCGATGGCAGCGAGGAAGAGCAGCGCACCGGTGCGGCGGAAGCGGGCGCCGAGCCAGATGGCGAGGGGGAGCGCAGCGAGGCAGAGGGGCAGGCGGGGATCGGCGAGGGGCAGCGGGATCCGCGCGCCGGGCAGCGTGGCGAAGAAGGCGGCGATCCGATCGAGCAGCGCCGTGGCCGGCAGCGCCAGCGCGAGGGGGAGATCGAGCAGCCGCTCGTGGACGAGGCCGCAGGCGGTGGCGACGGCGCAGACCGCGGTGGCGAAGAGCCCCACCGGCACCGCCACCACGTTGGCGGGGAGGCTCGCGAGGCTGAAGCGCTCGAAGTGGAGGGCGGTGAAGGGCAGGGTGGCGAGGGTGGCTGCTGCGGTGGTGACCGTTGCGGCGAGGAGCCACTCGAGGACCCGGCGCCAGCGGGGCGCGTCGATCGGCGGGGCGGCGATGGGCAGCGCGCTGCGGAGCGGGCCGGCAAGCGCGATGAGGCCCCAGCACGCTGCGAAGGAGAGCTGGAGCGAGGCCTCGAAGAGCGCAGCGGGCTCGACGGCGAGGAGGGCGAGGAGCGCCAGGGCGAGGGCGCTCCATCCGTCCGGCGCGCGGCCGACCAGGGTGGCGACGAGGTAGAGCCCCGCGGCGATGGCGGCGCGGAGCACGGGTGTCGAGGCGCCGGTGAGGAGCGCGTAGGCAGGCGCCAGCGGCAGGGCGATCGCCGCGGCTACGCGGGTGGGATCGAGTCGGGCAGCGAGGGGCGTGCGACCGAGGGCGAAGGCGAGGAGCCGGTAGAGGCCGAGCACGGTGAGGCCGAGGTGGAGCCCCGAGACCGAGAGCAGGTGGGCGAGGCCGCTGTCGGCGAAGCGCTCCGCCTGCGCCGGCTCGATCGCCTCGCGGTCGCCGAGGGCGAGGGCGGTGACCAGGGCGGCGGCAGGCCCCGGCTCCATCCGCGCCACCATCGACGCGCGCAGGAGCCGGCGCTGCTTCTCCACCGCTGCACGCCAGCTCCCGGCCGCCTCGAGCACGGCAGCTCGCTCCTCGTGGATCCTGCCGGTGCAGGCGATGCCGGATCGGGCGAGGGCCTCCCGCCTGCCGGGGCCATCGAGGGGCGCGTCGTCGAGGAGCACCTCGGCGAGGAGGCGATCGCCGGCGAACGGGCGCAGGCCCGCCGGGAGGAAGAGCTGCACCTGCAGCCTTTCGACTTCGGTAGGCGTGGCGAGCGGGGCGTCGGGGCGCTGGCGCGGCGGGCCTGCCCGATCGACCGCCACCGTGGCGATCCCGCCCCTGGGGCCGAAGCGCGGCGGCCCGACGACCCGACCCTCGATCCGCAGATGCGACGGGCCCCGATCGTCGGGGGGAGGAAGGCCCGCCGCCCCGAGTGCCGCGGCACAGGGCCCGGCAGCGGGCCCCGGCCTATCGTGCAGGCCCCACCGCACCATCCCGGCGAGGAGGAAGGCCAGCGCGAGCAGGGCGAGGGCCGGCAGGCGCCAGCCCCGGCGCGACGCGGCGAACGCCAGGAGGGCGAGCGGGAACAAGCCGGCCGCCGCGGCGGTTCCAGCTAGGACGGGAGAATGCGTGTCGATCCAGATCCCTGCGGCGTAGCTCCCCGCCAGCAGGACCAGGGGGCCCGGCCCCGCGCGTGTGCCCATGCTCACCGCGGGTGCGCGGCGCATGCCAGCGGGCAAATCCCCCTGTCATTTGTGGTTTTTGACGCACCATGCTACCGTGCGTCGGCTCTACTCACGGCCTGCGGGTCGGACGGTACCATCGGAGGGCTTGCTTGATGCAGACGACCTTCAAGGTCGGAGACAAGGCGGTCTACCCGGGCCAGGGCGTCGGCGAAGTGCTCGGAATCGAGCACAAAGAGGTCGCCGGCCAGCGCCAGTCGTTCTACGTGCTGCGCATCCTCGAGAACGGGATGAAGATCATGATCCCGATCAACAAGGTCGGATCGGTCGGGCTGCGCGAGATCATCGACGACGCCGCGGTGAAGCGCGTGTACACCATCCTCAACGAGAAGGATGTCTCGGTCGACGCCACCACCTGGAACCGGCGCTACCGCGAGTACATGGAGAAGATCAAGACCGGCTCGGTCTTCGAAATCGCCGAAGTGCTCCGCGACCTCTACCTGCTCAAGACCGACAAGGATCTCTCCTTCGGCGAGCGGAAGATGCTCGACACGGCTCGCTCGCTCCTGATCAAGGAGCTCTCCCTCGCCAAGAATTGTGACGAGGAGACGATCGAGAGCGATCTGCGGACCATCTTCAACCGCTAGCAGCAACACCGGCCGGTTGTGCGATGCCCCCCGCAAAAGCGCGAGGGGCCTTCGCATTTAAGCCGTCGGATACCGAGGGGGCTCGGTGGCACACGCCGACGCAGTGGTGATCCTGCCTGCAGCCGGGAAGGGCACGAGGCTCGGGCAGGCGAAGCAATATCTCGAATTGGGCGGCGTGCCCGTCATGGCCCGTGCGGCCCGGGCCGCCGCCGCCTGCCAGGAAGTGGCGGCGATCGTCGTCGCCTGCCCTGCAGGCGACGAGGAGAAGGTGCGGGCGCTCCTCGAGGCCCACGGCGCCGGGGCGAAGCTCCACGCGGTCGTGGCTGGCGGTGCGGAGCGCGCCGATTCCGTGCGCAACGCCCTCGCTGCAGCCCCCGCCGGTGTGGAGCTGGTGGCGGTGCACGACGCGGCCCGCCCCTTCGCGTCGCCTGCGCTCTTCACCCGGGTGCTCGAGGCAGCCCGTACGCACGGGGCGGCGCTGGCGGCGATTCCCTGCACCGATACGGTGAAGAAGGCGGAGGGGACCGCAGTGGCGGGCACCCTCGACCGCCGCACCCTCTGGCTGGCGCAGACGCCGCAGGCCTTCCGCATCCCCGTGCTCCGCGCCGGCTACGAGCGGGCGGGCAATGGCGCGTCGTCGTTCACCGACGAGGCCTCGCTGGTGGAGGCCTCCGGCGGGAGGGTGGAGCTGGTGCCCGGGGAGAAGGAGAATTTCAAGGTGACCGACGCCGACGATCTGGCCAGGGCCCGGGCAAGGGTGGAGCTCCCCGCTGCGGTGGGCTTTGGCCTCGACGTGCACGCCTACGAAGAGGGGCGGCGCTGCATCCTCGGGGGGATCGAGTTTCCGGGCGAGGTGGGGCTACTCGGCCACTCCGACGCGGACGCGGCGCTCCACGCGATCATGGACGCGATCCTCGGCGGCGCCGGCCTCGGCGACATCGGACTGCATTTCCCCGACACCGACGACCGCTTCCGCGGCGCCGACTCCGGCAGGCTGCTGGAGGAGGTGGTGCGCCGGGCGGCGGCGGCCGGCTTCGCCGTGCTCAACGTCGACCTCACCATCGCCGCCGCCCGCCCGAAGATCGGGCCGCGCCGGGACGAGATGCGCGTCCGCATCGCCGAGCTCCTCGGCGTGCCGGCTGCCCGCGTCAACGTGAAGGCGACCACCACCGAGGGCCTCGGCTTCGTCGGGCGCAAGGAGGGCCTCGCCGCGCAGGCGGTGGTTCTCCTCGCTCGATGTTGAGCGGGCCTTCTCTGCTACCGCGGCCCCACGGCGGGGCCGCAGCCCCTCGACACCAGGTGAACCCATTCGGGCGGTCGATGGTAGAGTCAACCGCTTCCGAGGAGTCTACGATCATGGCGCAGCGCGTCTTCAATACGCTCACGAACCAGAAGGAAGAGCTCGTTCCCCGCGAGGACAAGAAGCTCGGCATGTACGTGTGCGGCCCGACCGTCTACGACATGAGCCACGTGGGCCACGCCCGCTGCTACAGCTCCTTCGACACGATCGCGCGCTGGCTGCGGGAGAGCGGCTACGAGCTCACCGTCGTCCGCAACTACACCGACGTGGACGACAAGATCATCAAGCGCGCCAACGAGATGGGCGTGCCGCCGCAGGAGATCTCGGAGCGCTACATCGCCGAGTTCCAGACGGACATGCGCGCGCTCAACGTGCTGCCCGCTGACGTGGAGCCGAAGGTCACCGAGCACATGCCGGAGATCATCGCGCTGATCGAGCGGCTGGTGGAGAAGGGCTTCGCCTACCCGGCGGACGGCGACGTCTACTTCGCGGTGAAGGCCTTCAAGGCCTACGGCAAGCTCTCCAAGCGCAACCTGGATGACCTGCTCTCCGGCGCCAGGGTCGAGGTGGGGGAGCGCAAGCGTGATCCCCTCGACTTCGCGCTGTGGAAGGGGGCCAAGCCCGGCGAGCCCGCGTGGGATTCGCCGTGGGGCAAGGGCCGTCCGGGCTGGCACATCGAGTGCTCCGCGATGAGCGCGAAATACCTGGGCTCGAGCTTCGACATTCACGGCGGCGGCAAGGATCTCGTCTTCCCGCACCACGAGAACGAGATCGCCCAGAGCGAGGCGGACAGCGGCCTCAACCTCTCCAACTACTGGCTGCACAACGGCTTCGTGACGATCAACGCGGAGAAGATGGCGAAGAGCGTCGGCAACTTCACCACCATCCGCGACATGCTCGACCGCTACGACGGCGAGGCGCTGCGCTACTTCCTGCTCGGCACCCACTACCGCTCGCCCATCGACTTCTCGGTGGAGGCGATCGACGCGGCGCAGTCGCGGGTCGCCTACGTCTACGAGACGCTGGCGAAGGTGGACGAGCGGCTCGCCCGCAACGCGGACATCTCGAGCAACGGGCCGGTGCAGGTGCCCGAGGTGGTCGACGGCCTCTGGCCGCGCTTCGCCGAGGCGATGGAGGACGACTTCAACGCCGCCGCCGCGCTGGGGGCGGTGAGCGAGACCTTCTCGCTGATGAACGAGTTCGTGGACCGGCCGCCCACGAAGGACAAGCAGATGGTGGCGCGGACGCTGAAGCGGATGCGGGAGACCGTGAACCGGATCGGCGGCGTCCTCGGCGTGTGGCAGCAGGAGCCGAAGGTGTGGCTCGCGCGGCACCGGGAGCGGATGGCTGCGCAGAAGGGGATCGAGCCGGCCTGGGTCGAGGGGCGGATCACCGCCAGGGCCGAGGCTCGGAAGGCGAAGGACTTCGCCGCGGCGGATGCGATCCGGGACGAGCTCGCGAAGAGCGGCGTCGAGATCATGGATTCGCCGGGTGGAACGACGTGGAGGATCGTGGCGTGAAAAAGAAGCTGATCGGAATCTCCGCAGTACTTCTTGCCGCGGCGGTCGGGTGCGGCGACGACAACGAACCCGGTGGCGGCGGGGCGCCGGTCGATCTCCAGATCACCGGCATGTCGGCGCCCGCGACGGTCTCCTTCGACGGGCAGGGCGTGCTCCACGCCACCTGCCAGACCGACGAGGATTGCGCCGCGGTCCTCGGCTACTACCACGCGAAGAATCGCTTCTGGCAGATGGACACCCAGCGGCGCGTCTCGCGGGGCACGCTGGCGGAGCTGATCCCCGCTGCGGGAACCGGCAAAGACGAGTTTCTCCGCCACTACCTCTCCACCTCGACCGGCGAGCCGATCGAGGAGGCGATCTGGGCGATCACCGACGAGGGGACGAAGGCAATCGTCGAGGCCTACACCGCCGGCGTGAACAGCTGGCTCGCCGACGCGCGGGCAGGCCGGAACGACGCCACGCTCACGGAGGAGTACAGGCTCGGCGCGATCGACGTGAAGGCCGACGAGATCCCCGACTGGGATCCCCTCGACACCATCGCCATTGCGCGCCTCCTCACCTGGCAGCTCTCCGACGACAGCGTCACCGAGTCGAGCCTCGGCGCCGCCTTCCCGCGGCTCCCGGTGGAGCGCGCGGTGGCGCTCTTCACCCCGGCGCAGGCGACCACCACCTTCACCATGCCTGCCTCCGGCGTCTCCTATTTCCAGGAGACCGCCGGCGTGCGCGCGATGCGCGCGCCCTTCTCGCTGGAGTCGGTGGCAGCGGTGCAGGCGCGCCTCGGCATCGCCTCGCGCGCGCTGGAGGAGGCCCGGGCGAAGACGGCGGCGAGCGAGCTGCCGCTCCTCGGCGGCGTCGACGATCCCAAGGGCTCCAACAACTGGGTGGTGGCGCCGCAGCGCACCGCCAACGGCAACGCGCTCCTCGCCAACGATCCCCACCTCCCCTTGAGCAACCCGGGCGTCTGGTATTTCGTCGACATGGACGCGAAGAGCGAGGGCACCGGCTCGATCCACGTGGCGGGCGGCTCCTTCCCCGGCATCCCGGGTGTGCCCATCGGCCGCAACGAGAACGTGGCCTGGGGCGCCACCGTCGCCTACTACGACGACACCGATCTCTACGTGGAGACGCTGACCGAGGACGGCAGCGCGGTGCTCTTCGATACGGACGGCGACGGCACGCCGGAAGAGGTGGAGATCGTTTCGAAGGACGTGCAGTTCGGCCCCGCGAACAACCGCAAGACGGTGACGCTGAAGTGGGTGCCGCACCACGGGCCGATCCTCTCCGAGGACCTCGCCAACCGCGTGGCGATCAGCGCCCGCTGGACCGGCCACGAGGCGACCAACGAGCTCAAGGCCTTCCTCGACGTGGCCCGCGCCTCGACGGTGGCGGAGGCGAAGGCGGCGCTGCAGCAGTTCGAGGTCGGAGCCCAGAACTTCGTGCTCGTCGACACCAACGGGAGCATCGGCTGGTACCCCCACGCCAGGGTGCCGGTGCGCTCCTGGGCCTCGTACTCGCAGACCGATCCTTCGGGCACGCTGCCGCCGTGGCTGCCGCTCCCCGGCGACGGCAGCGCCGAGTGGGAAGGCTTCCTGCCCGCGGACGAGCTCCCGCAGATGTTCGACCCGCCGGAGGGCTTCATCGCCACCGCGAACCAGGACATGACCGGCGCCACCGCCGACGGCGATCCCACCAACGAGTCGCCCTACCTGCAGGCGATCACCGCCGCGGGCTTCCGGGAGACGCGGGTGGTGGAGCTGCTCGAGGAGATCGGCGACCAGCACACGCCGGAGACGATGATCGCGATCCAGGCCGACGTGCACTCGCTGCCTGGCGCGTACCTGGTGCCGGCGATGCTCGCTGCCGTGGACCCCGGCGCGCTCTCGGAAGACGCGCAGGCGGTGGCCGCGGCGCTGGAGGATTGGGAGTACGGCTGCCCGACGGGCCTCGCCTCTAGCGATCCCGACGGCCCGGTCTCCACCGATCCCACCGAGGCGAAGGAGTCGATCGGCTGCTCGGCCTTCCACTACCTGCTCAGCCGGGTCTTCGCGAACGCCTACGGGGACGAGCTGCGGGCCTCCGGCGCACCTGCCGATTCGAACCTGCTCATCCGCCCCCTCACCCTGGCCCTCGGGCCCGCGCGGGACGTGCAGGTCGATCCCGCCGTCCTCTGGGACGATCTCGAGACCACCGAGGTGACCGAGGATGCAGCCACCATCCTCACCGCCTCCTTCGAGGACGCAGCCGCGCAGCTGGCCCGCGCCTTCGGCACCGATCCGAACGAGTGGCGGTGGGGCCGGGTGCACACGATCACCTTCGAGAGCCTGGTCGGTGACCTCGCCGCAGCGGAGAGCGTGACGGGGATCAACAACGGCCCCTACGCCAACGACGGCGGCCTCTTCACCGTCGACGTGGCCAACCCGCCCTCCCTCGCCAGGGGGAGCGGCTTCGCCCACGGCTCCGGCGCCTCGCTCCGCATCGTCAACGAGGCCACCGCCGACGGGATCAAGACCTGGCTCCAGGTCCCCGGCGGCCAGGACCTCCACCGGGACGGCGAGCACTACGGCGACCTCGTGGACGGCTGGCTGGCCAACGAGTCCTTCGTCTTCCCCTTCACCAGGGAAGAGGTCGACGCTGCGGCGGTGACCACGCTCCGGGTCGGGCCCTGAAGCGCCTTCGCGCTGCGGCCCCACGGCCCGCTCCCACCCCGGGGGCGGGCCTTTTTTCGTTGGCGCGGGCAGGCGGGCGGTGGGCATGATGGCCTGTACAGGCGGGCAGGTGCCGGCCGGGATGGCACAGCGGCCTCCAGAGGTTCTCATGCGTATGGCGCAGACCCCCTTCCAGCTCGTCACCGAATACACGCCGAGCGGCGATCAGCCCCGGGCGATCCAGGAGCTCGTCGAGGGCCTGCACCGCGGCGACAAGCACCAGGTCCTCCTCGGCGCCACCGGCACGGGCAAGACCTTCACCATCGCCAACGTGATCGCCCAGACGGGCAAGCCCACGCTGGTGATGGCCCACAACAAGACCCTCGCCGCGCAGCTCTACGGGGAGCTCAAGGAGCTCTTCCCGCACAATGCGGTGGAGTACTTCGTCTCCTACTACGACTACTACCAGCCGGAAGCGTACGTCCCGTCGTCCGACACCTTCATCGAGAAGGACTCGGCCATCAACGACGAGATCGACCGGATGCGCCACGCGGCGACCCACTCGCTCCTCACCCGCAACGACGTGATCATCGTCGCCTCGGTGAGCTGCATCTACGGCATCGGCTCCGCCGAGTCGTATTACGGGATGCTCCAATCGATCGAGGTGGGGAAGGAGTTCCTCCGCGACCGCTTCCTCCGGGCCCTCGTCGACATCCAGTACGAGCGCAACGACATCGACTTCCACCGCGGCACCTTCCGGGTGCGCGGCGACACCATCGAGGTCTTCCCCGCCTACGAGGAGGAGAAGGCGATCCGGATCGAGTTCTTCGGCGACACCGTCGAGGCGATCAGCGAGATCGATCCCTTGCGCGGCCTGAAGCTCCAGAGCCTCGACAAGGTGGCCATCTTCCCCAACAGCCACTACGTCACCGCGCCGGAGCGGCGGCAGATCGCGCTGCGCTCGATCCAGGAGGAGCTGCGCGAGCGGCTCCAGCACCTGGGCGACGGCGGCAAGCTCCTGGAGCAGCAGCGCCTCGAGCAGCGCACCATGTTCGACCTCGAGATGCTCGAGCAGATGGGTTTCTGCAACGGCATCGAGAACTACTCCCGCCACCTCTCGGGCAGGAAGACCGGCGAGCCGCCGCCGTGCCTCATCGACTACTTTCCGAAGGACTTCCTCCTCGTCATGGACGAGAGCCACCAGACCGTTCCCCAGGTGGGCGCCATGTACCGCGGCGACCGCTCCCGCAAGGAGACGCTGGTGGACTACGGCTTCCGCCTCCCCTCGGCGCTCGACAACCGGCCGCTGCAGTTCAAGGAGTTCGAGGCGCTGGTGAACCAGGCGATCTACGTCTCGGCCACACCGGCGAACTACGAGCTCGACAAGGCGCAGGGCGTGGTGGTCGAGCAGATCATCCGGCCCACCGGCCTGATGGATCCCGAGATCGAGGTGCGGCCGGTCGGCTCCCAGGTCGACGATCTGCTCGGCGAGATCCACACCCTGGTGGCGAAGGGCGACCGCGTGCTGGTGACCACCCTCACCAAGCGCATGGCCGAGGACCTCACCGAGTACTACACCGACGTCGGCGTACGGGTGCGCTACCTCCACTCGGACATCGACACCCTCGAGCGGATCCAGACCATCCGCGGCCTGCGCAAGGGCGAGTTCGACGTGCTGGTGGGCATCAACCTGCTCCGCGAGGGCCTGGACATCCCCGAGGTCTCGCTGGTGGCGATCCTCGACGCGGACAAGGAGGGCTTCCTCCGCTCGTCGGTCTCGCTGATCCAGACCATCGGCCGCGCCGCCCGCAACGTGAACGGGCGGGTGCTCATGTACGGCGACAAGATCACCGAGTCGATGCGCATCGCCATCGACGAGACCAACCGCCGTCGCGAGCTCCAGCGGAAGTACAACGAAGAGCACGGGATCACGCCGACCACGGTGAAGAAGACCATCCTCGAGATGGGCGCAGCGGTGGAGGGCGACTACTCCACCGTGCCGGTGGCCGCGGAGGACGAGGCGCAGTACCTCTCGCCCGGCGAGATCCACCGCGAGATCGGCAGGCTCACCAAGGAGATGCAGCAGGCTGCCGAGGAACTCGAGTTCGAGAAGGCGGCGATGCTGCGCGACCAGATCAACGCCCTCAAGGACGCGGACCTCGGCCTCAAGCCGGCGATCCTGCAGACGAGCGGCGGTCCCGCGGGGCCGAAGCGCGATCGCGGCAGCCGGGGCGGGCCGAAGGGTCGCTACCCTGCGAAGAAGCGGGCCCGTCGATGAGGCGGCGCACCTTGCGGCGCCTCGTCGCTTCGCTGTGGCGCACGCTGCGCCTGCCCGCGCCGCGGCGCTGGCCCGGCTGCGGCTGTGAAGCGCAGATGCTCCACCGTCTCGGCTCTGTTACCGTTCGCTCATGAGTCGCACCCGTTCGATCCTCTCGGCGCTCGGCGCCGCCGGCATCCTCGGGGCCGGCGCGCTGATCGCCCTGCGCGGACCTGCCCACGCACGGGGAGACGGCATGCCCATCTCCGCCGAGTCGCTCTACGCCACGGTGAAGTCCTACGTGGAGGCGGGCCCCGCTGCGGAGGGCATGCCGAGCAAGGATCGGGTGCGCGACCTGATCGTCTCCCGCCTCGAGGCCACCGGCGCGAAGGTGCAGGTGCTGCCCCTCACCGCGCAGACGCCCGCCGGGCCCTGGGAGCTCGAGAACGTCTTCGCCTCCTTCCGCCCCGAGGCGAAGGACCGCATCCTCCTCGGCGCCCACTGGGACACGCGGCTCTGGGCGGAGCGGGATCCCGATCCCGCCAGGCGCGACCAGCCGATCACCGGCGCCAATGACGGCGGCTCCGGCGTGGCGGTGCTCCTCGGCATCGCCGACGCGCTGGCCAAGAACCCGCCGCCGGAGGGACTCGGCGTCGACCTCGCCTTCTTCGACGGCGAGGAGGGCTTCGACGGCAACCTCCATGAGTGGTTCTACGGCTCCAAGGACCTGGCCGAGCGCTGGTTCCGCACCGGCGTCTCGGTGCCGCGCTCCGTGGTCATCGTCGACATGGTGGCGCGCAAGGGCTTGCGGATCCGCCGCGAGGGGATCTCCGACAGCAAGCCCGAGGGCAGGGCGCTGCTCGACCAGCTCTTCGCCATCGCGAAGGAGAAGGGCTACCGCTCCTTCGTCGACGCGCCGGGCCAGCAGGTCCTCGACGACCACCTGCCCTTCATCGCCCGTGGCCTCCCCGCCGTCGACCTCATCGACCTCGACGACCCCCACTGGCACACCCACGAGGACACCCTCGACAAGATCGAGCCCAAGGGCATGGCCGAGGTGGCGGACGTGGTGCTGACCTGGATCCGCCGCGGCGCGCCGGCGAAGTAGGCGGGGTCTCGTTCGTGATTCGCGGTTCGCGATTTGCGAACGCCGTGCACCGGCCTACGCCTGCGCTCGTCTCCAGCCGTCCTTGAGCAACCACGTTCTTGGTTCGAGGAGGAGGGCGCTCGGCCGCAGGCGCATCGTCCGCGGCACGTGCGTGGCGGGGCCTGCTGCGTAGGCGTCGGCGGTGACGGGCTCCAGCTTCTCGCCGCGCTCGAGCATGTGCTTGCGGGTGTTGGAGAGCACGTAGCGGATTGCGTTGCGGACCTGGGTCGGCGTGCGGAGCGCGGCGGCGTGGTAGCGGTCGGCTACGACGCGGCCGCTGCGGCGCATCATCTGGTTGAGCCCCTTCGCCACGCGGATGGAGAGGGAGCGCATCGCGCGGGCGAGGTTCCGCCGGTGCTCCACCTCGAGGATGAGGTGGAGGTGGTTGCCCTGCACCGAGTAGTGGGTGAGGCGCGCGCCGGTTTCGCGCACCGCCAGCAGGGCGCGGGAGAGCACGTTCCAGGCGCGATTGGTCCGCAGGCTCCAGACCTCCGGCATCATCCGCACGGTGACGTGCACCGGGTGCCGGCGCTCGATTTCGACGCGGCGGAGGTGCGGCACCGCGGGGCGATCGCCGAGTGGACGCGGGCCCTTCGGCTTGCGGCCGGCGCCTTTGCGCGCTCCGCCCCAATTCCGTTCCGGCAGATCGAGCTCGGCCTGCGTCCCCTTCTTCGGCTTGCGTGCCATCGTCCGCCCCCTCGCGCTGGAACCCGATAGAACTGTGCTGCCCGGCAGCCACCAAGTTGAAAAGCGTAAATGGTTTCTGGGCAGGTTTCTACGCCCCGACCGGGGATGGAGCGCGGCGGGTGCGGGCCGACACGTCGGCACCCTGCGTGTCGACCGGACCCGCAAACGCCAGCACGCAACGCAGCGTCTGGCGAGCGGTTGGTCAATGCGAGCGTTCGTCACCCCCGCGGCGTAGCGGTTCAGGCCGGCGCCGCCTCCTGCAGCGCCTTCTTCAGCACGATGCGCAGGGCGCTGCCCAGCGTGGCGTCCGGGTCCTCGATGGTGCCGCTGAACGAGGACTCGCTTTCGAGGAGGCCGAGCCCCTCCGCTGCGCCGGCGCCTTGCTCCGCCACCTCCGCCTTCAGCCCACCGAGGAAGCCACCCTTCTCCTCCAGCTCGACGTTCTCGAGGTCGACCTGCACCTCGCCTTCGTAGGCGCCTTCGCGCAGGGAGGCCTGCAGATCGAGCGAGGCCCTGCCGCCCGTCACCTCCAGGCCGAGCTGCTGGCCCACGAGCTCGAGCGGCAGGTTGGTCCCCTGCAGATCGAGCGCGAAGATGGGACGATCGCTTGCCGGGTCGGTGCGGAAGGTGGCGCGGAGCAGCCCGCCCGGCTCCACGGTGGCGGTGATATGCGCCGTGGTCGGTAGCTTCCCGGCGCCGGGCCGGTTGCCGAGATCGGTGGCGACGAGGTCGGTGGGGGCGAGCACCGCATCCTCGCCGAGCTGCTCCGCCGAGAGCCGCACGGTGGCGCCCTTCGCCTCGACCCGCGCCACGTGGACCGGCGGCGCCTCGGCGAAGCGCTCGCGCCGGGCCTGCATCCAGCGCTCCCGCTGCGCCTGGTCGCCGGTGAGATCGAGCGTCGCCCCGGGCACCTGCACGCTCTCGACGTGGATGGTGCCGAAGGGCAGGGAGCCGAGGGCGACGTCGACTGCCACCTCGGGCGCCTGGAGCAGCGCCTGGCCGCTGCTCGTGTCCTCGATCCGCAGGTCGCGCAGGGTGACGCGGCCCTCGAACCAGCCGATCGAGACGCCGCCGACCTCCGCCGCGTAGCCCTCGCCGCCGAGCGAGGTCTCGACCCGCCGCGCCACTTCCCCCGGCAGCGCGAACCCAGCCACGAGGAGGAGAGCGATCACGACGGTGGCGATGACGAGGAGGATGCGCATGCCCCGAAGATGATCATCCGGGAGCGGCGTGGAGCGTCGAGGAGCCGCGGGCTCAGCGCCCGGCGCCGGGGAAGGCCGGCAGGGGAGCTGCGCCCGGGTCGGGCGTGTGGAGCACCTTCGCCGGGACGTGGGCCCTGGCGAGCCCCACCCAGCCCTGCTCGCTCTGCACCAGCACCGCGTCGTCGGGGACGGCGAAGCGCTCCCCGGCAGGCTGCTCCAGCGCCTCCACGATCTCGATCCACGCGGGCAGCGCGGTGCGGCCGCCGGTCTCCTTCTCGCCGAGCGAGAAGGTGCCGTCGGTGCCCACCCAGACCGCCACCGTGTAGCGCGGCGTGAAGCCGACGAACCACGCGTCGACGTAGCCGTTGGTGGTGCCGGTCTTGCCCGCGCGATCGTAGTCGGCCTTGTACGCCGCCCGGGCGGTGCCGCCCCGCACCACCTCGCGGAGCATGTCGGCGAGCTCGTAGGCCACGCCTGCAGGGAGCGCCCGGGGCAGCGGCCCGCCGGGGAGCTTCGCCGGCGTCTCCCCATCCAGGTGGATCGGTCCGCCGGCCCTGCCCACGATCCTGCCGCGCACGTCGGTGAGCTTGTCGATGTAGACCGGATCGGTGGGCACGCCCATCCGCGCGATGGTGGCGTAGCCCATCGCCTGATCCATCGGCGTCACCTCGCTGGAGCCCAGGGCCATGGTGATGTCCTTGCGCAGCGGCGTGCGCACGCCCATCGCCTCGGCGAGGCGGGCCACCTGCGCCGGCCCCGCGTCGAGGGCGAGGCGCACCGCGACGGTGTTGAGGCTCTGGGCCATCGCCCGGCGCATCGGCAGCGGGCCCTTGTAGTCGTTGGTGTAGTTCTTCGGGCTCCAGGTCCTGCCGCCGCCGGCGGGCATGGAGATCGGCGCGTCGAGCACGGTGTCGATCTGCGTCTTCCCCTCGAGGAGCCCCGCCGCGTAGACGTAGGGCTTGAACGACGAGCCGGGCTGCCGCCGCGCCTGGGTGGCGCGCACGAAGCCCTCGATGCCCACCTCGTAGCCGCCGACGAGGGCGACGATCCTGCCGGTGGCGTTCTCCACCACCACCGCGGCGCCCTCCGCCCAGGGACGCTCCTCGAGCCGCACCTCGTCGCCGTCGGCCTTGCAGACCCGGAGCACGTCGCCGGGCCGCACCTGCTCCTGCAGCGGGCGCGCAGGCTTCTCGGGGAGGATGCTGCGCACCCGCACCGCGCGGTCCGCTGCGGCGAGGCGGTAGCGGAAGGGACCTGCCCAGAGATTCTCGAGCCCCTGCGCCGGACCGACCAGCGCCTGGAAGCAGTCGCCCTTGTCGGGGGCGAGGACCGCGCCGCTCTTCACGTCCCGCACCAGCCCCGCGGCGCGGGCGGTGAAGCCCTCCCACTCCGCCGGCTCGAGGTGTTTGATCGCGCCGCGCCGGCCCTGCCGTTCCTCCAGCGATCGGAGCGCGCGGCGGACCGCGCCATCCGCCACCCGCTGCACCCCGAGATCGAGGGGCGTCTGCACCTGCAGGCCGTGCTCCCAGGCCTCGCGCTCCCCCATGATCCGCCGGATCTCCCGGCGCACCTGGGTGGCGTAGGCGATCGCCTCGCCGTGGTGCCTGCCCGCGTCGCGCGGCACGATCACCGGATCGCCGAGGTAGCGCTCGGCCTCCTCCTGCTGCACGAAGCCTTCCTCCACCATCGTTCGGAGCACCACGGAACGGCGCCACTGCGCAGCGGTGGGGTGGGTGCGCGGCGAGTAGCGCGACGGCGCGGGGACGAGCCCCGCGAGCAGCGCCGCCTGCCCGGGATTGAGCTCGCGGGCGGAGATGCCGAAGTAGTCGCGGGCCGCTGCCTCGAGGCCGTAGTTCCCCGAACCGAGGAAGACGTAGTTGACGTAGAGCTCGAGGATCTCCTCCTTGGTGAGCTCACGCTCGAGGCGGAAGGCGAGCACCGCCTCCTTCAATTTGCGCTCGTAGCTTCGCTCGTGGCCGACGAGCAGGTTCTTCACGAGCTGCTGGGTGAGGGTGGATCCGCCCTGCACCTTCCGTCCCGCCTGGAAGTTGGTGTAGAGGGCCCGCGCGATGCCGAAGAGATCCACGCCGCCGTGCTTGAGGAAGCGACGATCTTCCGCGGCGATGAAGGACTGCCACGCAGCGGGCGGCAGCTCCGAGAGCGGCACCCAGATCCGGCGCTCGAGGTAGAACTGATCGATCTCGGTGCCGTCGGAGGCCTTCACGCTCACCACGGTCGGCGGCCGGTACTCCCGAAAAGACGAGAGGTCGGCAGGCAGCGTGGAGAGGATGTGTTCGTCCAGCCAGTGGTATCCCGCAGCTGCGGCTGCAGCGGCGACGATCCCGAGGAGCAGCAGGATGCGGGCGAAGCGGACGAGGATCCTTCCAATGAAGCGGGCGATCCTCGCGGGCATGGTCGTCATGGGCACCATCTCGTGTTCGGCGCAGCCTACTCCGGCGGCGGCTCCGGCCGCACCGATCGATCGGGCGAGCCCTGCGGCGACGGAGAGAACCATCGCCGAGGTCCGTCTCGTCCCGCAGCGCGAAGGGCCGCAGCTGCGCTGGCGCGAGGAGATGCTTGGTCTCGCAACCGCCTCGCTGGAGAGCGGCCTCTCCGATCTGGAGGACGTGATCCCGGTGGTGGAGGGTGTGCCGCCGAGCCCCGGCCTGGTGGGCGCGCTGCGCAGCGGCCGCTCGGTGTGGAGCGCCGCGGTGCAGGTGGCGCCGGCGCCGGAGGGCGTGCGCTTCTCCGTCTCGCTTTGTGATCCCGCCGGGGCGTGCGCGGACGTCGCCGCTGCGGCGCCGCGGGAGCGCCCCGAGCCTGCGCTCGCCAGCCTGCTCCGCGATGCGGCGGCACGACTCGGACGTGCGCCATCGCCGGAGCTCGCCGCCGCCTGGGAGCAGCCGCTCTCGCGGGATCCCTACGCGATCCTGCTCGCCGGGCGCAGCGCCGCCACCTGGTACGGCGTGCTGCCGGGGGTGGGCGAGGAGCTGGTCGGCGACAAGCGGCGCGACATCATCACCCGCTCGCTCCTCGTCGATCCGCAGCTGGCGCTGAACCAGTGGGTCAACGCCCGCCGCTCGCTGCAGCGCGGCCAGCCCCAGCTTGCCCGCGCCGCCTTCACCCGGGCGAGC
Organism: Vulgatibacter sp.; assembly: GCF_041687135.1. NCBI lineage: Bacteria > Pseudomonadati > Myxococcota > Myxococcia > Myxococcales > Vulgatibacteraceae > Vulgatibacter > Vulgatibacter sp. The sequence goes on from NZ_JAWLCN010000013.1 coordinate 133,528, forward strand.
CTGGCCCAGCCCTTCCGCGTGCTCTACCGCGCCGACGAGGCGGCGACGATCCGCGCCATGGGGCTCGAGGAGGAGGCGCGCAGGGCCTGGGAGCTGGTGCAGGCGAAGGCCCCCGACCAGCTCCGCTTCGCCGTGGCCCGGGCCCGGTCGATGGTGGAGGTGCGGGAGTTCGATCTCGCCTCGGCGCTCCTCGAGAAACTGCCGCCGCGCTACGACGGCGACGTGGCAGTGATCGGGATCCAGGTGGCGATCTCCGAGGCAGGCGGCGAGGCGCCGCCCTACGACGGGCTGCTCGCCAGGTGGCAGCTCGCCGATCCCGCCGACCCCGAGCCGGTGCGCCGCCGCGTCGCTTTGCGCGTCCGCGAGGAACGCTACGACGAGGCGCTCTCCTTCATCCCCACGCTGGAGGAGCGCGGGGCGAAGGAGGAGGCCTCGCAGCTCGCCATGTCCCTGGGCGTGGCCACCGGCGACTGGGCCCTCGCCTCGCGCAAGGCCGAGGAGCTGGGGATGCCCGAGACCGCCGCGCGGATCCGGGCCAGGGGCAAGCTCGTCGTGGCGCCGGAGGAGGTGCCGGCGGAGCTCCACGTCGCCGACGAGCCGGTGGAGCTGGTGGTGCGGGGCGGGGCGCGGCTGGTGGCAGGCAAGCCTGCTGCGGCGCTGGTCGATGCGGACGCGGCGCTGGCGAAGAGCCCGTGGATGCCCGAGGCCCTCGCGCTGCGCACCGAGGCGCTGCGGCAGCTCGGCCGCGCCGACGACGCGAGCCGATCGGCCCGGCTGCTGCGCGCCGCCGATCCCGGCTGGCCCATCGACGGGCCCCTGCTCGAGGGTGTTCCCCGCCTCGAGCCCCAGGCGCGCACGGAGTAGGTGGCGTCGCGGCAGCATCTGGCCTACTCGACCGCTGCGATCGGCTGAACGATCTGGTCGAGGGTCATAGGGGTGGACTTGGGAGTACGGTAACCACTCGCCGCTCCCCGGAACCTGTCAACGTACACGAGACAGCGATTGGCCTTCTTTACTGAGCAGGCACCTCCGTCAGGTTGGGCTTGTTGATCCACACCGCCGTCGGCACCTGCGGCGGCTTGGGTAGCCCGCGAGGGAATCGCTCAGGGTGGGCGGCGAAGGCAGCGGCGAGGACACCAGCGCGCTGCTCGACACGCTGCGCGGCGAGACCGTGGTGGACCTCGTAGGGTGTCAGCAGGCCGATCCCGGAGTGGCGGTGCACGTGGTTGTACCAGTCGAAGAACTCCCGGCTGTGGGCGCGGGCATCCGGTAGGCAGCCGAAGCGCTCAGGGAAGTCAGGCCGGTACTTCATCGTCTTGAACCCCGACTCGGAGAAGGGGTTGTCGTTCGAGACCTGGGGGCGCGAGTGGGTCTTCGTCACGCCGAGGTCGGCGTAGAGGTGCGCAACCGTCTTGGACATCATCGGAGAGCCGCGGTCGGCGTGCACCGTGAGCTGGCCGGGAAGGATCCCCTGGCGCTCGCAGGTCTCCGCCAGCAGCTTCTCCGCCAGCATCGCCGTCTCCCGCTCGGCGACCATCCAGCCGACGACGTATAGGCTGAACACGTCCTTGATCACGTAGAGGTAGTAGTACGACCACTTCTGCGGGCCGAGCAGCTTGGTGATGTCCCAGCTCCACAGCTCGTTCGGCTTCGTCGCCAGCAGCTGCGGCGCGGCATACACCGGGTGCCGAAGGAGGTCGCGCCGTTCCCGGACTTCCTTGTTGGCCTCGAGGATCCGGTACATCGTGCGCTCGCTGCAGATGTACCTGCTCTCATCGAGCAAGGCCGCGTACACCTGAGCGGGGGCGGCATCGATGAAGCGCTCGCTGTGCAGGAGGCCGAGAACCTCCTTGCGCTCCTCCGGCGGCAACGCGCGGTGCGAGGGCGGGCGCGCAGCCCGCTCCTTCGGCTTCACGATGCGGCGGTAATAGGTGGCGCGCGCGAGCCCCACTGCATCTCACGCGGCAGCGATACCCAGCGTCTCCGCAGCCTCGGCCACGACCTTCACGAGTTCTCCTCGCTGCTGTCGGCAAGGTCGAGCCCCAGCAGCTCCGAGACTTTTTTTGCAACTCGACGAGGGCCTCGGCCTTCTTCGCCCGGGCGGTCAGCCTCGCGATCTCTCGCTGCTGCTCGGCGATCTTGCGGTCGCGCTCATCGACGACCTTCGACTGCGGCGGCCCGCGTCTCTTGGGCGTGAGACCGGCATTGCCGAATTCACGCCGAGCCCGGCGCCACTCGACCAGGTGCGATGAGTACAGGCCCTCTCGCCGGAGGATCGCGCTGATCTCTCCTGGCTCGGTGCAGCGGTCGATTTCCTCGAGGATCTTCCGCTTGTACTCCGCGGTGAACTTCCTGGCGGCTTGGCGGACACCTCCACCTCCGGGGGCGCCACCTTCTTCGCTGCTTCCATCATGCAGTCCGTGAGCTCGCCCTCGTCGGTAAACTACCCGAGGTGCGCTGTCTCACGCACGTTGACAGAGAGGGGCCTGCCGGAATCCTTCCTCCAAGCCGAACGAGATCCGCGCCACAATTCCGCAGCTGCCCAGGCCCAACCGTTCATCGCCGCTCGGTAGGCTTCGGTGGCCTTCTGCTGAAGGCATCAAGGCTGTTCTAGTAGAGTCGTGCGGTGGAAGCGGTGCCCTGGGGCGTGCAACCGATGCGGGTCTCACGGTGGCGGCTCGTTCGCATAGAGCGGTACGTCACCCGCGCTGGCCGGGGGCTCGTCCAAGCTAATGGGTCGGCCGTATCCAAGCTGGTAGTCGTAGCCACCGCCGCCCCAGCACCGCACCCCGCCGTGATCGAGGAGAGCGCAGGTGTGGGAAGCACCAGCCGAAATCTGGACAACTCGTCCACCGACGTCCACCTCGGGCGGTGGCATCTCGCCAGCTTCGTCGCCGAGGGCGAGGGGGGCACCGCCTTGAGCGGTCCGGGGGAACCGATCTCCGTAGCCGAGCTGGCCATACCACAATTGCCCCCAGCAGCGCACCCTCCCGGAAGCCAGCAGCGCACAGGAATGGAATTCGCCCGCGGCGACCTGCACCGCCGGCTCGCCCAGGCCGACGGCGCCTGCGTCCCTGGGCGTCTCGTCATCGCCGACGTTCTCGACGCTTCCGTAGCCGAGCCTGCCGTCTGCGCCGTTTCCCCAGCAATGCACCGCGCCGCTCTCGAGCACGGCGCAGGTATGTTCGCCAGACAAATCGAGTTGGACGACGGTGCCACCTACGTCCACGACATCCGCATCCTCCAGTGCGACCGAGTTCGTGTGGCCGTAGCCATGGTATCCGGTGACCGTCGTGGTCCAACACCTGACGCTGCCGGGGTCGAGCAGTGCGCAGGCATGCCAAGCCCCGAACACGAGCTGGCGGACGACGCCAACCTCATCGACGTTCTCCAACCCCGGGATCCGGTCGACAGGCGGCTTTCCCCAGCAGCGGACATCCCCGTCGTCACGCACTACACAGGTGTGCCAGGGGCTCGCGAAGATCCCCACGGCGGGGCCGCCGATCGGCAAATCGGGTGGCGGCATCTCTCCCGGCTCGTCGCCGAGGACGTCATCCGTGACATCAGGGCCGAGTTGGCCCCTCCAGTTCTGCCCCCAGCAGCGGACGCTCCCCGATTCGAGCAACACGCAGGTGTGCCTGCTTCCCATCGCGATCTGCACCGCTCGCCCGCCGATATCGACATCGCCGAAGGCACCCGCGGGCTCGTCGTCGCCGATGCGCTCCGAATGCCCGTAGCCGAGCTCGCCGAATGCGTTCGACCCCCAACAACGCACGTTGCCCGCGTCGAAGAGGACGCAGTTGCTCCCGGAACCCGAAACGAGCTGGACCACATCGGGGAAGCTGCAATCGGCGTCACAGCCGTCGTCGTCAACCGTGTTCCCGTCATCGCAGGATTCGCCCGGGTCGACGGCGCCGTCGCCGCAACGCGGAAGCGTACAGTTGCTGCGACAAGTACCCGGGCCGGCATCGGAGTTGCGCTCTCCCTCGTCGCATTCCTCCACCCCGGCGTGGACGACTCCATCGCCGCACCGGGCGAGCGTGCAAGTGCGCAAGCAAGCGTCTGATTCGTCCTCGTTACCGTCGTCGCATTCCTCCGTGTCGGCATGGACGATTCCATCTCCACACCGGTCGAGTGTGCAAGTAGGCAGACAAGCATCTCCCTCGTCGTCGTTGGCGTCGTCGCATTCGTCGACCCCTGCCGACACGACCCCGTCTCCGCAGACGTTTTCACAGGAGGCGACTTCGCAGACGATGTCCGGCTCGTCGCCGCAGCCTGCGAGCTGCAACGACAGCACAACGAGACCGATGATCCGTCCTACCGCCAATCTCACCCCTCCGGCCGGGGCACAGGAGCAACGTCCGTACCGTCGATCACGAAGAACGCATCCGAGGCCCCCATGCGGAGTGTCGGAATCGCGGCTGGCCCAGTCTGCGTACCTCGCCAGCTGTTGGCATCCGTCTCGGCGATGACCGTGACCTGGTGCGAACCCTTAAACGCGAGGCCAGAAATTGTGGCCTGGTAGATTCCGTCCGCGTTCTCGACAAGGGGAAAAGACTGTACGCCGCCGGTTGGATCAGTGACCCGCAAGCCGAGCGTCCCGAGGTCGCGGATGGTCGTCACGTAGATGGGCTCCACGACCACCTCGACCTGGTCCGAGACCGATGGGAGGCGCTTCGAGAGTTTGATGGCCAGCCTCTGTAGGGGCTGCCGAGCGAACACGGTTAGGTATCCGGTCTGCGCGGGCCAATCCGAGCTGGCGCTCTGGATCTCTACGGTCCATTCGCCCGCCAACGGCTGGCTCACCCGAATCATCTCGTAGAACGGGTCGTGTGTGAATTGAGCGTCGGCCCCGGGATTGCTAAGGGATCGGATCGAGCCGTCGGGTGCAATCAGGGTCGCGGACACGGCAAATCGTGACATCTGAGAAAGGTTGCCGGCGAGCACGAGGGTGAAGGACTGCGTATCCGGCGCGATCTCGAAGCGCATCCGATTGATCTCGGCACCGTCCGGAATCAAGTTCAGACCGTCTGCCCCGGTGAACCAAGCATCGGCCGGGATCTCGTGGAGCGGCACCGTGCCCCCGCTCTGGGGAAGGTTGGTGTGATACGGCTGCTCCGGGATGATCGAGACGCCCCCCGAGGATCGAGCCCAGCGGTTCAGGTAGCTCCCGACCAGATTGTCGGGGTTCCGCCCAAACGAGTAGCTTGCACGCGAGCCGCCGTCGTCAAACGTTCCAGGCAGCGCGCTGGCAGACTGCAGGCCAAAGGCAGGCGAACCACCGCTGTCTTGCGAGCCGCCGGTTAGTAGGGCGATCGCAGCGAGCACGTAGCTGTCGACCGCCTGCCCTGCGGCAATGGTGTTGACGACAACGCCCTCTACGCGGAGATCGCGCGCGACTTCGATTGGATCAATTCCGCTGTTCCATACACCGTCGCTGAAGAGCTCTATCCGCTTGACGTACGTGTCGCTGATCGCGGACAGCGCGGAAGCAGCCTCAACGAGGCCATCGCCGATGGCCGTAGCGCCCCCCGGTGTGAGTGCGTCGATCGCGCTTTTGAGCGCTGCGAGGTTCGACGACGAAAGCGTGGCGAGCGGCCTGTCGGTGATCACCGAGCCGGAGAAGGACACGACTCCGAATTGGTTGTTTCCAGCTCCGTCGGACGCCGCGTCGTCGAGGTACGCGCGCATCCCCGCCTTCAGAAAGTCGAGGCGCGTTCCGGTGCAAGCATCGTTTACGTCAACCGTGCCATCTTCGTCCACCTTGCCATCCGCGTCGTCATCTACTCCGTTGTCGCATACCTCGCCACGGTCATCAGCCGTGCTCCAAGCCATGCTGCCCGACCGATCCAGCAGCAGCACGGTCGCCACGTCTCGGCTGTCGATGAAGGTGGGCTGGACGTAACCGGTGGGCGGATTCTCCTGCGGGAGGCTGGTCGGCCTGGAGACAAACGGATACAGACTTTCGATGGTCTCCCAGCACGACATTCCGTTGTAAGAAGTCTGCTGCGTTCGCAGGCTCTTGACTCCTGCTATGCAGAAGTCCTCCTGACCATCAAGATCGTGGTTCGCGGGCACGCAGAACTCGGCGACTTCGACTTCTTCGGTAGCTGGATTGTTGTCGTGGTCGTAGTGGTGCTGCACTGATTGCATGAGGCAGTAGTGCTCGTGGTCGACCTGATCCGTCGGGACGCAATATCCGTACGGGACGGAATTGCATTGCAGATCGCCACCCATCTCGTATTCATCGTAGAGCCCTAAGACGTAGTGCCCGAGTTCGTGCGCGAGCGTATACCCCATCTTGCTCTGGGCGTTCTGCCACCCGAGTTGGACGTGCGAATTACCGCCGATTCCGGGGAGATTGCCCGTCGTCTTCGAGTCGCTGGTGGCCATCACCCGGATGTCCGCACTGACGAAGGACATATCGTCATCAGGCACGAAGGTCACCTCGCGAATGCGGAAGTGCCCGTCAGTCGCATCCCACACGGTCTTGCTTGCATCGTCGAGGACCTTTTCCAGGTCCGCGATCTGCGCGCCCGTGGCCGGATTGATATGGACAAGGAGGTCGATGAGCCCGACCGACCCGTCGATCTCAACTTGCCCTTGGCCGGCCGCAGCGGGGGACGGCATTACGATTGCCCCCAAGAAGACCGAGAATGCAAGTCCTGGACAGCTGCGTAAGAAACGAGAGCAAAGCTCCAACTGGTCACCTCGGGTACATGTATAGTTAACGGAGTACCATAGCCGCCGTCTGCCTTGGTGGTCAACCTGAAGCCTCTATGAACCTCGTCGCCCGCCGGGAGCGCCGGAGAGCCCGAATCCGGCACGATGTTCTTTTCGATCGTCTCCACGAGCATCCTGCTGATGGCTTGAGCCGACGTTATTCACGCCCTGCCGCCGCGGGTTCGCGGCAGGGCGATCGCATCTAAAGGTAACTTTGCCTGGCCACCTAGCGTAGCGCGCCGGGGTCGAGCGACGGTTGCATTGTTTTCGGGGGCACGAGCGCGCGTCAGTGCGCGGCGCACTCGTGAGGCAGCGGCGGCGTCTCGCCGCGGAGCGCGGCAGAGATCGCGAGGCGGAAGTAGGCCTTCGGTTCGATGCCGGCAAGCTTGGCGCTCTCGAACAGGCTGTACATCACGGCGGCCACTTCGGTGCCACGCCGGGAACGGGAGCCTAGTGATTCTTCCGACCCACCACCACGCCACGCAGCGAACGTTCGGTCGCGTTGTTGTCGAGCGGGATCCGCGGGTGACCAGCGACAATTAAGGCTGCCGGTCGACGACAAATAGAATTGCCGGTTCGTGCGCTGCGCGGACGCTCGTTGGCAGGCCGAGAGCCACCCGGATTCGGGCAGGCTCCGGGGCGGAGAACGCCCCAATGGTCACCGACGAGCAGGTCCGTTTGCTGAGGAAGAAGCGCATGGATGGCAAGACGTTGGAGGCGGCCGCTGCAGCCGCCGGCATGAGCGAGAGGACCGCTCGAAAGTGGCAGGCAGGGCCGCTGCCCTCTCAGAGCGTGTGAAGAAATCGGTCCGGCAAGCGCCGGCCCGCTTTCTTCGCTCGCGCTTCGCGCGAGAGACGCTCCTTTTTGCGTTCGCTCCGCCTTCGGCTCCGCTGGAGAGTTTGTTTCACAAACTCTCAGAGACTGTGAAAGAAACGCCTTCCGCGATCGGCGGTCCGGAGGCCGGAGGCCCGCGAGAGCCCCGCCACGGAATGCCCCATCGCGGCTCAGGTAG
>NZ_JAWLCN010000014.1 GCF_041687135.1 Vulgatibacter sp.
GTCGACCTTGTTCAGGAAGACGACGATGTAGGGGACGCCGACCTGGCGAGCGAGAAGGATGTGCTCGCGGGTCTGGGGCATCGGGCCGTCGGCGGCCGAAACCACCAGGATGGCGCCGTCCATCTGCGCCGCGCCCGTGATCATGTTCTTCACGTAGTCGGCGTGGCCGGGGCAGTCGACGTGGGCGTAGTGACGGTTGTCCGTCTCGTACTCCACGTGCGCGGTCGAAATGGTGATGCCGCGCTCACGCTCCTCGGGGGCCTTGTCGATCGAACCGTAGTCCATCGCCTGGGCAAAGCCCTTCTTCGACAGAACCTTGGTGATCGCGGCGGTCAGAGTGGTCTTGCCGTGATCGACGTGACCAATCGTCCCGATGTTCGCGTGCGGCTTCGTACGCTTGAAAGTCTCTTTGGACATCGCTCCTCCGAACTTCGCCGACCGGTTGGCCGGGCGGCCAACCTGTCTTCAGTACCCGCGGATCCTGGTGACGATCTCGTCGGCCAGGTTCTTCGGCACTTCCTGGTAATGCGCGAACTGCATGGTGTACGTCGCCCTTCCCTGCGTCTTGCTCCGCAGGTCGGTCGCGTACCCGAACATCTGGGCGAAGGGAACCTCCGCCCGAACAACCTGGAGACCGTGGCGCGGCTCCATACCCTGAATCCGGCCGCGACGCGAGTTGATATCGCCGATGACGTCGCCCATGAACTCGTCGGGCGTCTCGATCTCGCAGGCCATGATGGGCTCGAGCAGCACCGGACCGGCCTTTTCGGCCGCTTCCTTGAACGCCATCGAGCCCGCAATCTTGAAGGCGATCTCGCTCGAATCGACGTCGTGGTAGCTGCCGTCGAAGAGCTCGGCCTTCACGTCGACCACCGGGAAGCCGGCGAGGATGCCCCCGTCCAGCGCCTCGGCGATGCCCTTCTCCACCGGAGCGATGAACTCCTTCGGGATCACGCCGCCGGTGATGCCGTCGACGAACTCGAAGCCCTTGCCGGGCTCGTTGGGAGAGAGGCGGATCCAAACGTGGCCGAACTGGCCCTTGCCGCCGGTCTGCCGGATGTACTTGCCCTCGGCCTCCGCGGACGTCGTGATCGTCTCGCGGTAGGCGACCTGGGGCTTGCCGACGTTCGCCTGCACCTTGAACTCGCGCTGCAGGCGGTCGACGATGATCTCGAGGTGCAGCTCGCCCATGCCCGAGATGAGCGTCTGGCCGCTCTCCTCGTCGGTGCGCACCCGGAACGACGGATCCTCGATGGCCAGCCGCTGGAGCGAGACCGCCAGCTTCTCCTGGTCGGCCTTGGTCTTCGGCTCGATCGCCACGGCGATCACCGGCTCGGGGAACTCCATCTTCTCGAGGATGATGGGGTGCTTGTCGTCGCAGAGCGTATCGCCGGTGACGGCGAGCTTGAGGCCGACGGCAGCGGCGATGTCGCCGGAGTAGACCTCGTTGATCTCCTCGCGCTTGTTCGCGTGCATGCGCAGGAGGCGGCCGACGCGCTCGCGCTTGCCCTTCGCCGGGTTCCACACGGTCAGGCCCGACTCGAGCATGCCGGAGTAGACCCGGAAGAAGGTGAGCTGGCCCACGAACGGATCGTTCATGATCTTGAAGGCCAGCGCGCTGAAAGGCGCGTCGTCGGAGGTCGGGCGGCTGTCGTCCACGCCGTCGGGCGTCTTGCCCGTCACGTCGGGGACGTCGGTGGGAGCCGGCAGGTAGTCGACCACCGCGTCGAGGATCTGCTGGACGCCCTTGTTCTTGAAGGCGGAGCCGCAGAGCACCGGCGTGACCTTCAGCTCGATGGTCGCCTTGCGGAGGACGCGCTTGATCTCGCCTGTGGGGATCTCCTCGCCGCCGAGGTACTTCTCCATCAGCGCGTCGTCGCACTCGGCCAGGGCCTCGAGAAGCTCGGTCCGGGCCGCCTCGATCTCCTCGAGCTGCTCGGGCGTCGGCTCCTCGACCGCGAACTTCGCGCCCAGGTCCTCGTCGTCGAAGGTGATCGCCTTGCGCTCGATGACGTCGAGCACCCCGTGGAACGCCTCCTCCGCGCCGATCGGGAGGTAGATCGGATGCGCGTTGGTCTTGAGGCGATCGGCCATCATCGAAATGGCGCGGCGGAAGTCGGCACCGACGCGGTCCATCTTGTTGACGAAGGCGATGCGGGGGACGTGGTACTTGTTCGCCTGCCGCCAGACCGTCTCGGACTGGGGCTGCACACCGGCTACGGCGCAGAAGACGGCGACCGCACCGTCGAGGACGCGGAGCGAGCGCTCCACCTCGATGGTGAAATCGACGTGGCCGGGGGTGTCGATGATGTTGACGCGGTTTTCGCGCCAGAAGCAGGTGGTCGCGGCGGAGGTGATGGTGATGCCGCGCTCACGCTCCTGCTCCATCCAGTCCATGGTGGCAGCGCCCTCATGGACCTCACCGATCTTGTGGATGATGCCGGTGTAGAAAAGGATGCGCTCGGTCGTCGTGGTCTTGCCCGCGTCGATGTGGGCCATGATCCCGATGTTCCGCGTCCTCTCGAGGGGATAGAGGCGAGCCATGTTTCTCTTGCCTTTCCTCCCACCGGAAGGGGAGACGTCGGGCGGCCTGCAGCCACCACGGGGACAATCCAGAGCGCCGCCCGGGTCAGGGGCGGCGCGACGACCAAGCTTTCAGAGAGCGGTACTGCCGAATTACCAGCGGTAGTGGGCGAAGGCCTTGTTGGCCTCGGCCATCTTGTGCGTGTCCTCGCGCTTCTTCACCGCTGCGCCGCGGTTGTTGGCAGCGTCGAGGATCTCGCCCGCGAGCTTCTCGGCCATGGTCTTCTCGCCACGAGCGGACGAGTAGGTGATCAGCCAGCGCATGCCGAGGGCCACGCGGCGATCCTGGCGGACCTCCACGGGGACCTGGTAGGTGGCGCCACCGACGCGGCGGCTCTTCACCTCGAGCACCGGCTTGACGTTGTCGAGCGCCTTCTTGAAGAGCTTGAGGGGATCGTCGTTGAGCTTCGACTGGACGATGTCGAACGCACCGTAGACGATCTGCTCGGCGGTCGACTTCTTGCCGTCCCGCATCACGTCGTTCATGAACTTCGCCACGAGGCGGTCACCGAACTTAGGATCGGGGAGGATCTTGCGCTTCTCTACTTCGCGACGGCGAGGCATCTGAGTGTACCTTCGAAAGAATCAGGTGGTCGGCGCCTGCCGCTCCCGCGGCGGCGCCCTATTTCGCAGAACGTCCGCTTAGCCCGGCTTCTTCGCGCCGTACTTCGAGCGGCTCTGCTTGCGGTTGGCCACGCCGACGGAGTCGAGGCTGCCGCGAACGATGTGGTAGCGAACACCCGGGAGGTCCTTCACACGGCCGCCGCGGATGAGCACCACGGAGTGCTCCTGGAGGTTGTGACCCACGCCGGGGATGTACGAGGTGACCTCGATCCCGTTGGTGAGGCGAACACGAGCCACCTTCCGAAGCGCCGAGTTCGGCTTCTTGGGGGTGGTGGTGTAGACGCGGGTGCACACGCCACGCTTCTGGGGCGAGCCCTGGAGCGCCGGGGCCTTGTTCTTGGCCTCCATGGCCTGGCGGCCCTTCCGGATGAGCTGGTTGATCGTCGGCATTTCGATCCTGGCCTCCGGCGCGATGCGAATCGGAGGCGTCAAGTACTACATAAAAGAGCGCCGCATTATAGGGATCGGCAGATCCCTGTCAAGCGACGATCGGCAGATGAAAACCTTCGCACACCGACACGTGTTCCCTGTCGGGCGTCGCAGGAATCCGCGCCTTCTACGCAGGCGCCACTGCGCTGTCAAGCAGGTTGGAGGGGCCGAGCGTGTGAAACGCTCCTCCTTGCGATCGCTCCGCCTTCGGCTTCGCTGGAGAGTTTGCTTCACAAACTCTCAGCGCCCGCGCTGCTTGCGGGAAGTCCGACTCGCAGGGGCCGGACGCCTGCCGGGGCGGGCGGGCCGGGCCACGAAGACCGGCCGGAGGCGCTGCGGCAATACGTGAAACGGGAGCGAACAATAGGGGCATCGCTCGCATGCTTCGTCGAGCACGAGCCTGCAACCGGGGCAGCGGGTGCCCGGCTCGGCAGGTCGGGCCCGGGCCCTTCCGTCGAAGGGAGCGGCGCGGAGCACGCGCACCTCGCCGCCCTCGAGGCGCTCGAGCCTGTGCCGGACCGCAGCCAGCTCCGTCTCCAGGGCGGCAATCCGCTCCTCGAGATCCGCCCTTCCCTGCCGATTCCGGGTCGCCATCGGGCGGACTCTGCCACACGATGGGTGACAGGGCCACGCGAAGTGGCCATCCGACGCCCCCGGCCCGATGCGCCGGGCACCACGAATCGGGAACGGAAGACCAAGAATGGCACACCCGCAGATCCGCACCGGCGATGCAGCGACCGTCTCCCTCGATCCCGAGCTCCTGCGACTGCTCGAGCGCCCCAACGAGAGCCAGGTCCCCACGACCCGCCGCATCTACGTCAACCGCAACCTGCGGATGGACCAGATCGACCTGATCGGCTTCGACATGGACTACACCCTGGCCATCTACCACATGCGCCGGATCGAGCAGCTCTCCTTCGACATGACGCTGGCGCTGCTGGTCCGGCAGTTCGGCTACCCGCAGGTCGTCGAGTCGATCCGCTACGACCACCAATTTGTGATGCGGGGCCTCGTGGTCGACAAGGAGCAGGGCAACCTCCTCAAGATGGACCGCTTCAACCACGTCGGGCGGGTCTACCACGGCAGGCAGCTCCTCGACCGGGAGGCGTGGCGGCGGCTCTACCGCGACGAGAAGATCCGGCTCTCCTCCCCCCGCTACGCCTGGATCGACACCCTCTTCGCCCTGCCCGAGGCCTCGATGTACGCCGAAGTGATCGAGCTGCTCGAGGGCCGGGGCGAGAGGGTCGACTACGGCAAGCTTTACGACGACATCCGCGAGGCGATCGACACGGTCCATCGCGACGGCTCGCTCAAGACCGAGATCACAAAGGACCTGCCAGCCTACGTCTTCCGGGATCCGGAGCTGGGCCCTGCGCTGCACAAGCTCCGCTCCGGCGGCAAGAAGCTCTTCGTCCTCACCAACTCGCTCTTCGACTACACCGACGCGGTGATGAGCCACCTCCTCGACGGGCAACTCCCCGAGTACCCGTCCTGGCGCAACTACTTCGACCTGGTGGTGGTGGGCGGATCCAAGCCGCGCTTCTTCACCGAGCGCCATCCCTTCGTCGAGCTCGACGAGTCGGGGGCGGTGCAGGCGGAGGCCCAGAGCCTCGAGCGCGGGAAGATCTACCAGGGCGGCAACCTCGTCGACCTCGAGCGGATGGCAGGGTTCGGCGGGGAGCGGGTCCTCTACGTCGGCGACCACATCTACGGCGACATCCTCAAGTCCAAGAAGACGTCCCTCTGGCGCACCTGCATGATCGTCGAGGAGCTGGAGGAGGAGTTGGCCCACATGGAGGCGAGCGCCGATCAGATGCGCCACCTGGCGGAGGCGGAGCGGCTCCGGGCCCGGCTGGAGGACGAGCTCGGCCTGCAGAAGGCGCGGCTCAACGCGCTGGACCGCAAGCTCGAGCGCGGCGACGTGGAGGGACGCAGCCCGGCGGAGCTGGAGGCGATGCGGCAGGAGGCCAAGCGGGATCTCGAGCGGGTCCGCAGGGCGGTCCGCGAGATCGACGGGATGGTCGGGCACCTCGCCGAGTCGCTGGAGAGCGGGTTCAACCGCTATTGGGGGCTGATCTTCAAGGAGGGGAACGAGAACAGCCGGTTCGGCGAGCAGGTCGAGGACTACGCCTGCCTCTACACCAGCCGGGTCTCCAATTTCCTCTTCTCCTCGCCGATGCAATACTTCCGCTCGCCGCGGGAGGTGATGCCCCACGAGGTGGGCTTCGAGGCGCTCTCCCCCTTCGGCGGGGATTCGCGCAGGCCCGGCGACCGCATGGCGGATCGGGGCGGCTGAAACGCTGGCGCCCTCCCCTGCCGGGTCGGCCTCGACCCGGTGGGGGCAGCGTGGCGGTAGTGCACGGGAATCGAACCCGCCCGAAGCGCCTCTCGGCACCCCACACCGGTTTTGAAGACCGGGCCGGTCACCAGATCCGGACGCACTACCGCAGCGGAGGCTACGCGCCCCGTCGCGGGGTCGCAACGAATCGATGCAGGCGGGCGGAAAAGAAAAGCGGGGACGGCAACCGGCGAAGTGGGGGGGGATCTTCGCTCGGGTACCGTCCCCGCAGACTTTTCCTCCCACCGCCGGTTGGCGGAGGGATGGAAGGGGCATCGGCAGTCTGGTGGGGGGTACCGCCGCCGACGCGCCCTTCGCCCTGGAGAAGGAGCAAGTCCGGTGCCAACGCCAGATCCGCCCGGAGCGGCGATTCGCGGCACCCCGGGGCGTGAGGACTTTGCAGATGTGAAGCGAGCCGTTGCAGATCTGCAACGGCGTGGCGCGGGAGCCGGTGGCGGCGGCTTGACGCTCCGTACGCCTCCCCCCTACGGTCCGCGCCGATGGCGCGATTCGGCAAGAAAAAGCGGACGGTTGCAGCGGTCCTCGCGGGCCTCCTCCTGATCTGGGTGGCGGTGACCTGGGCCACCCTCCCCGCGGTCGGGAAGCTGGCGACGGAGAACCCGAAGACCACGGCGCTGATCGAGGCCCGGGCCCGGGAGGCGGAGGCCGCCGGCAGGAAGCCGCTGCGGCGGCAGCGCTGGGTGCCCCTCTCCGCCGTGGCGCCGGCTGCGGTGCAGGCGGTGATCGCTTCGGAGGACGCGCGCTTCTGGCAGCACGAGGGCGTCGACACCGTGGAGCTGGAGATCGCGCTCGAAGAGGCCTTGGAGCGGAAGGAGCTCGGCAGGGGCGCCTCGACCATCACCCAGCAGCTGGCCAAGAACCTCTGGCTCAGCGGGGACAGGAGCCTCCTCCGGAAGCTGAAGGAGCTCGTGCTGGCTCGGCGCCTCGAGAAGGAGCTGGAGAAGAGCCGGATCCTCGCGCTCTATCTCAACGTGGTCGAGTGGGGGCACGGGATCTACGGGATCGATGCGGCGGCCCGGGCCCACTTCGGCGTGGCGGCAGCGGCGCTCACGCCGGCGCAGGGCGCGATCCTGGCGGGGATGCTGCCGGCGCCGCTCCGGTGGACGCCCGGGGCGAAGCCGCCGGTGCTGCGCAGGCGGGCGCTGCGGATCGTGGGCAGCCTCGAGGTGGCGGGTCGGCTCTCCGCGGCGCAGGCCGCTGCGGCGCGGGTGGAGATCGAGGCGCGGCTCGGGCGCGGCAAACCGGCGCCGGCACCAACCCCGGCGGCCCCCGTGGTGGCCGAGCCGGCAACGGCGGAGAGCCCGCCCGAGCCCGAGGCGGCGGCAGCAGCCGAGGCGGAAGCGCCAGCCGAGGCGGAAGCACCACCAGAGGCGCCGGCGCCGTAGCGCCTACTCGAAGAGCGGCGGGAAGACGCAGCTCGCCTCGTCCCCCTCGGGACAGACGCCGCCCTCGCACTGCCGCACGTCGTCGCTGGAGAAGTAGGTCCGCTCAAGGCGCCCGTCCCAGCAGGTCTCGTTGCCGAAGGGGCCGGGGAAGGCCGAGCCCCGCAGCGTGATCCGCGCGTCGGAGCGCCCTGCCCTGTCGGCCCGCCAGCGCGCGCGCACCTCGACGAGATCCGCCTCGCCCTGCCCGTCGATGTCGGTGGGAAACTCGTAGCGCCAGGCGCCCCCGTCCCGATCCGCCTCCTGCACGAAGCGGATCGTCGCCGGCAGATCGTCCCGCTCGAAGTCGGCGTCCGCCTCCACGTGGCGCACGCCCCGCCGCAGGTCGTAGCGGATTTCGAGGCGGCGGGTGTCGTCCGTCGTCTCGAGCGAAGCAAGGCGGGCCTCGGTGGGATCCCAGGTGAAGTACCCAGCCCCGCGGGAGGCGCTGCCGCCGGAGGCCGGCACGAAGCTGCCACCGAGGAGCGGGATCCACCGCTGCTCCGCCGTCCGCGCTGCGGGCCGGATCTCCACCACCCAGCGGTATTCGTAGCCTTCGTCTCCCTCGCCCCGCTCCACCACCACCCGCGTCTCGCGGCGCTGGCGATCGGTCCGCGGCCCCTCGGGGAAGGGGCCCCAGACCCTGCGGTGATCCGCCCGCTCGGTGGGCTCGAGGGAGCGGACCGCGTCGAGGGTGCCGAGCACCAGCGCGGTGAAGGCGTTGATGCTCCGCGCCATCCGGTGCCCGTCGCAGAAGGGCTCTTGCTGCGCGGGCCTGCTGCAGATCCGCAGGCCGCTCCGCACCGTGCCGGTGGCCTCGCCCTCCAGCGCCTGGACCTGCGCCCCGGCGTCCGGCGCTGCGAGGTGCAGATCCGCTGCCCGCGGCAGCGCCTGCACGAAGGAGAGATCCTCGAGGGCCTCGTTGGAGATGTCGCCGCAGCCGGCGGCGGCGAGGAGCGCGAGGGTGATGGCGAGACGGCGCATGATCAGAACTCCATCCTCGCCCCGGCGCTCGCGTCCACGAAGCCGAGGGAGCGGTTCTCGTCGGCGGCGTAGAGGAGCCAGCTGGGGCGGAGGCGCGCGGTGAGCGCGAAGGAATCGGAGAGGTACCAGCCGAGCCCGGCGACGAGGCCCGGCGCGGTGGTGAGGAGCGACTGATCCTCGAGGAGGGGCTCGTCGAAGCGCCGCTCGAAGTAGACCAGGGCGAGGCGGGCGCCGACGAAGGGACGCACGGGACCGTGGAGGAGATCGACGGTGAGGCTCGCCCCTGCGGTCAGCGCCGAGAAGGCGTAGGCATAGGCGAGGCCGCCGCTCTCGGTGGTGCCGGTGGCGCTGCCGAGGGCGAGATCGAGGCCGAGGTTCCAGCCCGGGCGCAGGTAGTCGCGGAGCTCCGCCTCGATCCCCAGGAGGCCGGTGTCGGGGAAATAGCCCTCGCGTACCGGGCCTGCGAGGAAGTGCTGGTAGCCGACGAGGGCGCCCATCGTCACCGAGGGCGCGCGGGCCCAGAGGTCGACCACACCCTTCACCGGATCGTCGTCGAAGTCGACGTCGTACATCGACGCGGGATCGAGTCGGGTCGCGCCGCGCTCGCGCACCTCCACCTCGCCGACGCGGAGCCTGTCGGGCAGGCGGGTCTTCACCAGATAGGCGCCGGGGGCCAGGGCCAGGCGGGCCTCGGCGCCGGGGCGCTTCTGGATCTCCGCGGCGACGAAGCGGCTCCCCTCCTCCACCACGAGGAAATCTCCCTCCAGCTCCGCCGGGAGCACGAGGAAGGAGACGGCCGGGCCGCGGAGATCGGTGAGGACTACGTCGCCCCTGCCGGCGAGATCGAAGGCGAAGGTGGGGTGCTGCGGGCCGGCGCTAGTCTGCACCGTGCCGGCCACCGTGCGGTCGTAGGCGTAGGCATAGGCCTCGGCGAGGGTGACGCGGCGGTCGCCCGACGCGTCGGCCTCGCCGAGCATCCCGGAGACCAGGGCGTGGGTGAAGAAGGAGCCGCTGATCCGGTCGCTCTCCTGCGAGTCCTCGTCGGTGGACGAGGAGGTGAGGATCACGAGCCCCTTGGCAGCGCGCGGGCCCGCGTCGACCTCGAAGGCGGGGACGCGGCGGGCGCCCTTGGTGCGGGTGATCGCGCCGGAGCGGCAGGCGTCGAGGAAGGCGATGCGCACCGCCGCACCGGAGGCGGCGAGGCGCTCCTTCAGCGTCGCCATCGCATAGGGCGTCGTCCCGAGGTGGAGCTGCCCGTCCTTCGCGTGGCCGGAGTAATAGAAAACGAGCTCGGTGCGTGCGCCTGCTGCCGCAGCGTGGGCGATGGCGGCCTCGGCCTCGGCAAGCTTTCGCTCCAGCGCCGCTGCGTCGCCGCCGAGGAGGAGGAAGGCGTCGCCCTCCGCCACGCCGCCGAGCCGGGCGAGGGCGTCGAGCACCCGGCGGGCGTCGCGCTCGGCGTAGCGCAGGGGCCTCGTGCCCGGGCCGCCCTCGGCGTTCGCCACCAGCACGGCGATGCGCCGCGCCGCCGCTGCTGCCGGAAGCGGCAGCAGGACGAGGGCGAGCAGGAGCGGCAGCAGGCAGCGCATCAGGGCTTGTTCACCAGCAGGTGCGACTGCTCGCCGGGGACGCCGGGGATGGTGGCCATCGCCGCGGCGGAGCCTGCGCTGCGGTGGGCGACGGCGAGGGCGCGGGCGAGCTCCGCGGTGGCGAGGGGGGCTTCGGAGAGGAAGAGGTAGATCCGCTCGGCCCCTTCTCCCTCGAAGGCGAGGGCGTCGGGAAGCCAGAGCGGCTTGCCCTTCTGCACGGCGAGGCTGGTTCCCCGGTGATCGTAGAGCGTGGTGACGATGCCGGCGTCGTCCACCGAGAGGGCGAGGGCCCAGGCGTAGTTGCCCGGATGGACACGCAGGCGGACGCGGTCGGTGGGCCCGAGCCGCTCGCCCTCCGCCGCGAGGCGGGACTGTCCCGCTCCGCCGACGAGCACGTCGAGGCCGGCGCCGCCCTTGATCCGCTCGGTGGCGGTGGGGGGCGCCTGCCGGAGCAGCGGCACCGCGACGAGGGCGGCGAGGGACGCGGCGAGAGCCAGAGGAAGCAACCTGCGCAGCGCGTGCTTGGGGGCCGGCTTCGCCCGGGCCGCCTCGAGGTGGCGCTCGACGCCGGGCCGGAAGCTCGCCAGCGGCGGCAGCGCCGCACGCTCGGCGTCGAGGCCGCGCCAGGTCGCGGTGCAGCGCTCGCAGCGCTCGAGGTGGGAGCGGACGCGTGCGGCAGCGGCGCCCTGGAGCTCGCCTGCATGAAGGCGGCGCAGGGCGAGGCCCGGGCAATCGGTGGCGGGTCCGAGCAGATCCCTCATGGCGTCTCCTCCGCAGGCAGCCCCAGCTCGGCCCGGGCTGCGGCGAGGAAGGTCCGCACCCGCTTGCGGACGGTGGGCACGGAGAGTCCGACCACCTGCGCCACCTCGTCCTGGCTCATCTCGTCGACGAGGTAGTGGACGGCGCAGGCCTGGGTCTCGAGGTCGAAGCGGGCGAGGAGCGAGCGCACCAGGGCGCGCTGATCGCCGCCGTCGTCAGCCTCGGAGCGCACGAGGGCGAGCTTCTTCACCTCGTCCCTCCAGAGCGCCCGGTTGGCCCGCAGCACGTTGAGGCAGTGGTGGGTGGCGATCTTGAGCAGCCAGGTGAGCGGCGAGGCCTCGCTGCGGAAGCCCTCGAGGTGGAGGAGCGCCCGGGCGAAGACCTCCTGCGCTGCGTCCTCGGCCTCCGCGTCGCCAAGGAGGTAGCGGCACCGCCCGAGGACCTGGCCGCCGTAGCGGTGGTAGAGCGCCGCCAGGTCGTCGTGGTGGTCGGCGCCGCCCTGGAGGACCTGGAGTCCCTTGCGTTCCAATCCCTTCCTCGCCTCCCCTTCCGGGCCGGGGGCCGCATGGTCGACGATGGCGATGGCGTTCCGCAAGCCGCGCCTCCCGCGGCGCACCGACGGGCGCGCCTGCAGGATGGACACGGCGGAAGGGCCGGAAGCGAAAGCGGTTGCGGCATTTTTTTGGAGGGATGTGCGCTTGACAGCCAAGGTGGCCGGTGGCAAAAACCGCGCAGCTTTTTGCCGGCATAGCTCAGTTGGTAGAGCAGCGCATTCGTAATGCGCAGGTCGCGGGTTCGATTCCCTCTGCCGGCACCAGACGAGGCCCCACGGTTCACGCCGTGGGGCCTTCGTTTTTCCCGCACCGGCCGCTCGTCACCCACCCGCTTGCAGGAACGCCCAGAGGACGTCGGCGAGCTGGCGATAGCCGCCGGGTGCCGGGTGGGCGCCGTCGTTCTGCCGCGCGACTGCCCGATCCGTGCGGCTGCTGGCCGGCGCCGGCAGGCCGAACGGGAAGCCGTGCACCGGGTCGATCGCCGTGTGGGTGGGCACGAGGTGGAGACCGGCGGATTCCCGACCCCGGTAGCGGTCGATCAGCGTCTGGCTCCAACACGTGATGTTCCGCTTGAACCGCCAGCGGGTGGGGAAGTTGCCGTAGCTCGCACCGAAGGCATCCTGGCTCGCCGCCGGCGGGGGCGGCGTGAGCAGGGCGATGCGCGTCCCGCCGCCTGCTGCCCGGATCGATGCGAGCAGATCGTCCAGCCGGTCGAACGACGCGCGTGCGAGCGCGACCGTCTCCTCGTCGCTGGTCCGGGAGAAACAATCGTTCGTCCCGAGCAGGATGCAGACCCAATCCGGCGGGGCGAAGCCGTTGCGCCCGAGATAGGCGGAGAAGTCGAGGCGGCCATCGATCCAGAAGGGGTTCGCAGCGTCGTTCCCGCAGTACTGCGGGATCGTCCAGCCGTTGCGTCCCTCGTGCCGGTTGGCCGCAGCGCCCCGGGTCCCGAGGAGCGTGAGCCCCATCGCATCGCCGCGCGCGAGCTCCAGCAGCTCCTCGGTCACGACGCCTGCAGCGGTGAGGCTGTCGCCGATGCAGAGCAAGGACCGGGTCTCACCAGCCCCGGCGGAGGAGGCGGCCACCACGAAGTCGGCGCCGGCGCTGGCGCACAGGGCGCCGGTCTCCTTGTCGTGGATCGAGAACTCGATTCGCCCGGTGCCTGGTTCGCGCGGCACACAGGTCCAGCGTTCCGCTTCGAGCCGCCCCAGCGGAAGATCCGAGACGCTCCAGTGGTACGAGTCGGCGCAGCCCGGGACCAGGTTGTCGAAGTAGACGTTGCCCTCGCGTCCGCAGGCGAAATAGAGCGCGGGGGGCAGGACGATCGGGGGGCGCTGCGCGGCCATGGAGCCTATCCTCGGTCGGGTTGAAGATGGCCCCCACTCTACCCGGGCTGCACCTGCGGCTCGGGAAAAGCCGCGCCCGCCCGCAGCGCGAGGAGAAGAGATGTTCCACTGGCCTGTCGACGCCGAGCTCTCGCTGCGGCTGCTCCACCTCTCCGATGCGGACGAGTTCTACGCGCTGGCGGACCGCAACCGCGACCACCTGCGGCGCTGGATTCCCGAGGTGGCGGCGACCACGCCGGACGAGACGCGCTCGTACATCGCCGGCACGATGGAGCGCTGGGCGCGGGACGAGGGCTTCTTCTGCGGCATCGTCTGCGAGGGCCACCTCGCAGGGGCGATGGGGATCCGCAAGGACGTGACCAACCGCTGCGCCTCGATCGGCTACTGGCTCGGGAGCGAGTTCGAAGGACGCGGGCTGGTCTCGCGGAGCGTGCGCGCGATCACCGATCACCTCGTCCGGGAGCGCGGTGTGGAGCGGGTCGAGATCCGGGCGGAGCCGGAGAACGGGCGGAGCCGGGCCGTCGCCGAGCGCTGCGGTTTCCTCCACGAGGGAACGCTGCGGCGTGCCGCCTGGGAACACGACCGCCTGGTCGACAGCTGCGTCTACGCGGTGCTCCGCGAGGAGTGGCTGGCGCGCACCTGAGCACCTGAGCGCCGCGCCCTACTCGCTCTTCGGCCGCGCCATGCCGTCGAGGACGACGACGACCGGATTGAGGACGAGCTCGGGGCTGGCGCCGCGCATCGTCCCCGGCACGATGTAATTGCGCTGCAGCATTTTGATCGTGCCGCCGCGTGGAATCATCTCCTCGGTCACCGTCATGCAGTTGGAGAGGCCGCTGCAATCGCGCGCGAGATAGTGGACGTAGAGCATCTCCGTGTTCCCCATCTCGCCCGCGAAAGTCGCCGCGCTTCCCTCCAGCTCCTTCCCGAGACGTTCGCCACCCCTGCAGCACCTCGAAATGGTTGGTCGCCAGGCTCACGTAGGTCGCGTTGCCGGTGGCGGTGCCGAGGGTCCCGACCACCGCCAAGACCTCGCCGTCGTCGACCGTGTAGGAATCGCTGAACTGCAGCTGGGTGTCCTGGTTGTAGCCGAAGCAGTTCATCGGGCGCTTCAGGCAATGCTGGCCGTAGAGGTCGAGCATCGTCTCCATGGTGTGCAGCGGGCTGGACGGCGCATCGGGTTGGGCCCACTGCTGCTTCACCGCTCGCACCAGACCGTAGAGGTCACCCTGCAGCCACTTCTCGTCCTTGCCGGCGCGCTCGTCGTAAGCGGCTTTCGGATACGGCTCGGTCGGCCGCTCGCGATTCGTGTCCCGGATGCGGAGGACGGTGAGCGGGAGCTCGGTGCGCCATCGCTCGCCGGCCTGCTGGTCCTTCGGCTCCGCGTAGCGCATGAGGATGATGAAATCGTCCGCCTCTTCCCCGAGGCCGATCCGGGCGACCTCCGACGACACCGGCTCGGTGGCGATCCGATCCGCTAAAGGCAGGCCGGACTGCACCAGCGCCTCGGCGATCGCCCGCTCCATCACCGCGTCCGGGGTGATCACGAGGGCGCGGTCCTGATCGAAGGCAGCGCCGGATTGCCGTTCGATGACGACGTCGTTGATCGCGTCGCCGAAGGTCGCGAAGGTGAGCACACGCGAGGGATTCGGAGCCTTGCTGAAGACGATCGCCCGCATCCGCTGCTCCGGGAGCCGCTGGTAGATCGGATCCGACGGATCCAGGCTGCCCGCGCGCGAGAAGACGTAGGTCTGCAGCCCGAAGTAGCCTGCAGGCGGCGGGAGATGCGCGAGGACGACGATCGCCTCGCGCTCGTCGAGACGGAAGGTCGCCCAGGTCTCCTCCGGCGGAGGGCCGAACGCGTCGCGGTGGTGCTCGTCCACGAACTCGTCGGGCCAGAGTGGAACGGCGGCGGTGATGCAGGGCGCCGTCGGGATGTTGGCGAGGCAATGGCCGATCGACTCGATGGGCGTATCTGCAGTCCTCGATCCGGAAGAGCTGGACGTGACCGGCGCCGAGCTCGTACCCGCGCGCCTCGAGGTTGGCGCGGAGCCGCCGGGCCGTCTCCTCCAGCGCGGCGGCCTGCTCTGCGGACGGGCCGGCGTCGTCCCCGCGCTGGGTCAGGCTGCATCCGGCGGCGATCAGGGATGGAACGAGCAAAGCGGCTGCGCGAATGAGCCACGTACGCATCGGGTCTCCCTTTCGTCCCCGGCGGGGAATAGGACCGGCGTCGATGCCCATGCGGCCGTCGCGCAGCAAGAGGCCCCGCCCACCTGGTGCGGCCCGCTACGGGAGCCGGCGATCAGTCCTGCGCCGCCTCGAGGGCGCGGAGGTGGGCCTCGGCGCCGCCTTCGTGCAGCCAGGTCAGGTAGACGGTGAAGGCGCCCGCCTGCGCCCGGTAGACGTCGACGGTGAGCTGCCAGTCGTCGTAGCGCGCCCGGTAGAAGACCCGGCCTTCGGCCCGGTAGTCGCTGCAGCGCCTGCTGCCGTAGCGGGGCCCCTCCTCGATCCGCTTCGGCTTGCCGTAGCTGGCCAGCACCATCTTGATCGCGCTCTCGAACGCCGCCGCCATCTCCCGGCAGGTGGCGATCCCCTCCATCGAGACGGTGAGGGCGTAGAGGTCCATGCGACCGTCACCGGCGGCCGGGGTGAAGCGCACGCCGAAGGTGGACGGATGAAAGTCGCCCACTTCCATCCGGCGCTTCGGGTCGGGCGCGAGCCAGCAGCTCTCGCCGCCGGCTGCGTCTGCGGCGAGGCAGGGCGCGAGGCCGTCCGCCAGGGCGGCGCGCTGGGTCACCGGCGTGAAGCCGAAGGGGAAATGGGGCGCGAGCTTCACGCCCCGGGCCCGCTTCACCGCCGCCTCGAGGGGCGACGCGGCGGGGGCCGGCGCCGGCGCGGCGAGGGTCACCAGGGCCAGGGCTGTCGACAGGGCAGGCATGCGCATGGTCCACCACCTCGTGGACCCACCTATCCCCTGAGCGCCGCAAGCCAAGGGCCTTCTTTCAGCGCGCCCCTTCGTGTCGGGCGAGCCAGGCCGAGAGGCGCGGCCCTTCGCGCTTCCGGAGCGCCGCGTAGAGATCGATCTCCTCCAGGGCCTGCTGCAGCGCCCGCCGGGCCTCCTCCACCGGATGCTTCGCGAAGAAGCGCTCGATCTCGCGCTTGTGCTTCGCGGGGAGCCGTCCCGTGGCCTCGACCAGGTGGGAGATCGCCATCGGGCCGGTGCGCCCCGCCACCGCCGCCCAGTTGCGCTGGAGGAAGCGCCAGGTTGCCACCGCCTGCGTCGGCCGGGCGAAGAGCGCGCGGAGCACGGAGACGAGCTGCTCCTGGGGGATGGTCTCGCCCAGGGTGAGGGAGAGGACCTCGCGCAGCGGGCCGCTCTTCTCCACCGCGGCGAGGGCGCGGAGGTAGCGCGACTGCTCCTCCGGGGAGGCGCGGCGCTCGCGGCGGGCGAGGTATTCGCCGACCAGGCGATCGACGCGCTTCCTGTCGGCCCGGATCGCCGACAGGCGCACCACCACGCCGGCGAGGTTCGGCTCGACGGCCGACGGATCCGCCGCCTCCACCTCGGCGAGCGCCGTGGCGCGGTCGAGGACCGCCTCGTCCCTGCAGAGCTCGCCGAGCACGCCGACCAGCTCCGCCCTGGCGACGGCGCGATCGGGGCCCTCGTCCGCGGCTCCCTCCCAGCCGAGCGCCGCCAGCGCCGGCGCGAAGAGCTGGTGGAGGAAGCGCCGGAGCGCGGGGACCGTGGCCTCGTCGGCGAGGCGATGGAGGAGGACCGCCGCCCGGGCGGCCATCGCCTCCACCACCACGTAGTCGGCGTCGCCGCGGAAGGCGGCGAGCAGGTCGAGGAAGCGATCGATGGGCTGTGCCCCGGCGAGCACCAGCGCCCAGACGTCGTCGAGCAGCGCCTGCCGCTCGGCGGGCGTGAGCTCGCGCACCGCGCCGGCGACCGCATCGAGGAGCTTTTCGGAGAGTTCGACCCGGTAGAAGCCGATCGAGTCGGCGTTGCCGTGAACCCAGACCGCCCTGCCCGGCAGCTCGATCGCCTCCTCGCGCTCCCGCACCAGCGCGCGGTGCACGTGGGTGCGCTTGCCGTCGCTCCAGCGGATCTGCAGCGGCAGAAACCAGCGGACGTTGCCGGTGTCGCGGAGATCGTGGCGGGCGAAGAAGCGCCGCTGCGCCACGTGGAGGACGGTGCGCCCCGCCCGCTCCGATGCTTCGAAGTGGACCACGGGAAAGCCCGCCTGCTCGGTCCAGCTCTGCGCCACCGTGTCGACGTCGATGTCGGCGGCGACGCCGATGGCGTGCCAGAGATCGGCGCCGGCGGCGTTGCGATCCTTGTAGCGCCGCATGTACGAGCGCAGGCCCTCGCGGAAGGGGCCCTCGCCGATCCACGCCTCGAGCTGCCGGAGGACGCAGCACCCCTTGTAATAGGTGATGGCGTCGAACATCTCCGTGGCCTGCGCCGGGCTCTCCACCGGCGCGTAGATCGGGTGGGTGCTCTCCAGCGCGTCGAGCCCCATGGCGGCGCGGCGGAGGACGAGGAAGTCGTCCCAGATCCGCCAGTCGGGGCGCCACCCGTCCACGGCCTTGTGGCTGATCCAGGTGGCGAAGGCCTCGTTGAGCCAGAGATCGTCCCACCAATGCATGGTGACGCGGTTGCCGAACCACTGGTGCGCGATCTCGTGGGCGATGGTCTCGGCGATCTGTTTGCGGCCGTGCCAGGAGGCGGTGGCCTCGTCGAGGAGGAGGAGCTGCTGCCGGTAGAAGATCGCGCCCGCGTTCTCCATCGCCCCCGCGTCGAAGCCCGGCACCGCCACCTGATCGATCTTCGCGTAATGGTAGCGCTGGGCGAAGTAGGTGGTGAACCACGGCAGCACCGCGTCGGTGACCTCTTCCGCGAACTCCGCCTGCGCGAGCTTGCCCTCGGGGACGACGACACGGCAGGGGACGCCGCGAACGTGCCGCACCTGCGTCGCGTCGAAGCGCCCGACGGCGACCGCCGCGAGATAGGTCGGCAGCACCGGCGTGGGCTCGAAGCGGTGGACGGCGAGGCCGGTCTTCGGATCCTTGCGGCTGCCCTTCGGCACGCCGTTGGTGATCACGGTGAGGCCGGGGTCGGTACGCACCGTCCAGGTGAAGGTCGCCTTGCGGTCCGGCTCGTCGAAGCAGGGGAAGATCGCCCGGGCGTCTGCCGCCTCGCACTGGCTCGCCACCGCGACCTCCGGGCCGCTGCGCGCCAGGTAGAGACCGTGCATGCGCGGGTCGAGCCTGCCGGCGAAGGTGAGCTCGAGGGTGAGGTCGCCCTGGGGCAGCTCGCGATCGAAGTGGAGGGATGCGGTCTCGCGGGCGTGCTGGTAGCGCACGGTTGCCGGGATCCGCTTGCGGCCCACGCGCGCCGCCACCTCGCCGAGCTTGAGGCCCCGGGCGTGGAGCACGATCGAGTCGGTGGCAGCCGCGAGGCACACCTCGATCGCGACCGATCCCGAGAAGCCCTTGCGCCGGGGCGTGGTGGTGAGATCGATCGCATAGGCCTGGGGAACGATCTCCCGCGGCAACCGGTAGCCTGCTTCAGGGTGGGCCATCCGGCGATGCTATCGTGGCAGCGGTCGGGCCGCGTGGGCGAAGTGAAGCGACGCCACGCGACTGCATCGGTTGACAGGATGGGGCGCCGCCCCTATTGGTTGCCCATGTCAACCAAAGTGCTGGGACCAAAAGGGAATGCCACGGGCATCCCGGAGGCAGCGGCGCGGGAGCTGGACGAGCTGCTGACGACGCTGGTGGAGGCGATCGGCGCCGGTGACGAAGAGCGGATCTGCTGCCACGACATCACCCTCTCCGACTACCGCGCGCTCCGGGTCGTCCAAGCCCGCGGCTTGCCGGCGATCCAGGACGTGGTCGACGCGCTCGGGGTGAGCAAGAGCGGGGCGACCCGCATCGTCGACCGGCTGGAGCGCAAGGGCTACGTGCGCCGCGAGCGGGGCCAGCACGACGACGGCCGCTTCTGCTGCCTGCGGCTCACGCCCGGCGGGGAGCGGCTGCTCCAGCGCATCGATGCGGAGACCCTGCCGCGGCGACAGGCGCTACTCGCCAGCATCGATCCCGCCCGGCGCGCGTCGGTGCTGGAAGGGCTGCGCCTGCTCGGCAGCGCCATCCGCCAAATCGAACGCTCGTAGCGCGCGCTGCCTACCGGCGGCCGGTTTTTGCGGCCCAATGGTTGATCAAATCAACCAATTACAACGAAGGAACCCTCGCCATGACCGACCTTCCCCACGCTTCTCCCCGCCATCTCGACGTGCCTTCGCTGTCGGCGTTGGCGCCCCGCCGTGTCTCGACCCATCCGCCCCGGATCCTGCTCCTCTACGGATCGGTCCGCGAACGGTCCTACAGCCGGTTGCTGGTGCTCGAGGCGGAGCGCTTGCTCCGCCACTTCGGCGCCGAGACCCGCGTCTTCGACCCGCGGGGCCTCCCGCAGCCGGATGGTGCCCCTGCCGACCATCCGAAGGTCGCCGAGCTGCGGAGGCTCTCGCTCTGGTCGGAGGGGCAGGTCTGGTGTTCTCCGGAGCGACACGGGACGCTGACCAGCGTGCTCAAGGGGCAGATCGACTGGCTGCCGCTGGAGGCCGGCGGCGTGCGGCCGACCCAGGGGAGGACCCTGGCGGTCATGCAGGTCTCCGGCGGCTCGCAATCCTTCAACACCGTCAACGCGCTCCGCGTCCTCGGGCGCTGGATGCGGATGGTGACGATCCCCAACCAATCCTCGGTGCCGAAGGCCTGGCAGGAGTTCGACGAGGACGGGCGCATGAAACCGTCGCCCTATTACGACCGGGTCGTGGACGTCATGGAGGAGCTCGTCAAATTCACCCTGCTCGTTCGCGACCGCTCCGACTACCTCGTCGATCGCTACAGCGAGCGGAAGGAGCGCGGCCCCGTCGATCCGACGAAGGATCCCGCCTCGATCGCCATGCGGCACGAAGCAGGTCCGAGCCGCGCCTGAGCGGATGCGTTACGCTCCCTCGCATGTGTGGCCGCTTCACCCTCGCCGTCGACGCAGCCGAGCTCGAGGCAGCCTTCGCGCTCGCCTCGCAGGTCCGCCTCGAGCCCCGCTACAACATCGCTCCCACGCAGCCCGTGCCGGCGGTGCGCCTCGGCCCCGGGGGCAGGGAGCTGGCGGAGCTGCGCTGGGGCCTCATCCCCCGCTGGGCGGACGATTCGAAGATCGGGCACCGGCTGATCAACGCCCGGGCGGAGTCGGTGGCCGAGAAGCCCGCCTTCCGCGACGCCTTCCGGCACCGGCGCTGCGTGGTGCCCGCCACCGGCTTCTACGAATGGCGCAAGGAGGGGAAGCGCAAGCTGCCCTACCTCGTGCGCCGGCGGGACGGCGCCGTCTTCGGCATCGCCGGCCTCTGGGAGCGATGGCGCGGCCCCACCGGGCCGGTCGAGAGCTGCACCCTGCTCACCCGCCCCGCAGCGGGACCGGTGGCGCAGCTCCACGACCGGATGCCCGTGGCCCTGCGGCCCGACGAGCTCGGCCCCTGGCTCGATCCCGCGGCGGATCCGGACGGCGCGAGCCTCGCCCTCCCCTTCGACACGGACGCCTGGGAGGCGGTGCCGGTGAACCCTGCCGTGAACGATCCGAAGCACGAGGGGGCGGACTGCATCGAGCCCTTCGACGCCGACGCCGGTCCCCCCTCGTCGAGGTAGGCGCCCCCGTGGGCGGGGCAGCGCCGGCCACCCCACCCCCCCCGACAAAACCGCCCACTATCACACCCGGGCCACGTACCAGTGGTAGCAACGGCGCCGTCGACAACGACTGCATGTGAAGCTGGCAACTCTGCGTGAACACAGGTGGATTTCAGCCAGCGAGGGGCTGTCCCGGCTCCTGCGGATCTTGCTGTTCCACATAGTTGCCCGCCCTTCGTGCCGGCCGTAGCATGCCGCCCTCGCCAAGCGTTCCGGAGACGACAACATGAAGGCGTTCTGCACCCGAGGCTTCTTCCCGCTGGTTCTTCTCGCGCTGCTCGGCCTCGCGTTGCCGGCAGGCGCTACCGTGGTCCGCTTCCTCTCGATGGAGGAGCACATCGGCCTCTCGCAGCTGATCGTGCGGGTCCGCGCGGGCAACGCCAGCACCACCACCAGCGAGAAGGACGGCAGGCCGCGGACCGATCGGCGCTACACCATCGTCGAGACCTACAAGGGCGGCTACGGCCCCGGTAAGGAGATCGTGGTCCGGCAGATGCGCGGCAACACCGCCGAGGGCATGCTCGCCATCCCCGGGGATCCCGAGCTTCGGGAGGGGGAGGAGGCGATCCTCTTCCTCGCGACGGACGACAAGGGTTTCGCGTATCTCACCGCCCTGGCGCAGTCGAAGTACAACGTGACGCGGGATCGCTCGGGCGCCTGGGTGCAGCGCAACTTCGATGGCCTCGCCTTCGCCATGGGCGAGGACGGACTCGTCGTCGAGCCGGGCGACGAGGCGCCAGTCTCCCTCGAGCTCTTCGAGAAGACCCTCGCCACCATCATGCAGGGGAAGTGAAGCCATGAGCGCAGGACGGTACCGGTGGCTCCTTTCGCTGGTGACGCTGGCGCTGCTCGCAGCGCCGTTCCCCGCCGCTGCCTACGCCTTCATCTTCGAGGGGGGGTGCGCCCCGAACCACGGTGCCGCCTGGAATCTGCTCAACGGTCCCTCGCGCTGGTACCTGGAGCAGAGCGGCTACGCGGGGATGCCGGTCGCCGACGTGGAGACGGTGCTCGAGGATGCGATGGACACCTGGGCCGCTCCCTGCTGCTCGGCCTTCCAGCACCAATATCTGGGCACGACCACGACCTCGGCGATGGAGCAGAACGCCGCCAACGTGGTCGAGTTCGAAGACGGAAGCTGGCCGCGTGAGTTCGGCGCGGTCACCTCCACCATCGCCGTGACCATCCCGGTGGCGATGTCGAATTGCACCCTGGTGCAGGCCGACATGGTCTTCAACGCGGTGGGCTTCACCTTCCGCAACGACGGCAGGGTCACCGACCTGCAGTCGATCGCCACCCACGAGTTCGGCCACTGGCTCGGCCTCGATCACACCAACGCCACCGGCGGCACGATGCTGCCCTACTACTCCAACGGCACCGCGGAGCGGACGCTCACGCAGGACGACATCGACGGCGTCTGCGCGCTCTACCCCGCCTCCTGCGGTGGCTGCACCGGCGACGGCGACTGCATCACCGGCGAGATCTGCGACGCCGGCACCTGCGTCGCCCAGCCGTGCACCGACAGCGCCGAATGCAGCGCCGGCGCCTTCTGCTGGAAGGGGAGCTGCACCCCCGGCTGCAAGGCGGACGGCGAATGCGACGCAGGCCAGGTCTGCAACGACGGCAGCTGCATCCGCGACCCCGCCACCTGCTCGATCTGCGCGACCTGCGCCAGCTCCGCCGATTGCGGCGGCGACGCCTACCTCTGCGTCGACCTCGACGGAAGCGGCGTCGGCGCCTGCACCAGGACGTGCGCGTCGAACGCCGACTGCGACGGCGACTCCTTCTGCAGGACCTTCACCGACGGCAGCCAGTTCTGCTTCGCTCCCAGCACCACCGCGCTCTGCCCGGACGAGTACGTCTGCGACGCCGCCGGGGCCCCGAGCTGCCCGGGCCTGTGGGATCGCTGCCTCACCGACGACCATTGCGGCAGCGGGATCTGCGCCAGGACCGAGAACGGGAACCGCTGCACCTGCGACTGCGCCGTCGACGCGGATTGCGGCCTCGACGCCCGGTGCATGGACGACGGGGCCGGCGGGACGATGTGCGTCCCCACCTCCGCCATCGACCCCTGCGACGGCGTGAGCTGCGCCGAGCCCCTTATCTGCACCGAGGGCGCCTGCGTCGATCCCTGCGACGGCGTGACCTGCCCCGAGGGCTGGAGCTGCGCAGGCGGCGCGTGCATCTCGCCCTGCGGCGACTGCGAAGCCGGCACCACCTGCGACGTCGAGACCCGAAACTGCGTCCCGGCGGATCCCTGCGCGGGGATCGATTGTGCCGAGGGCGAGCGCTGTGTCGAGGGGGCCTGCGTCCCCGGCGACCCGTGTGACGGCGTCAGCTGCGGCGCCACCGAGCGCTGCGAGGCGGGCGCCTGCGTCCCGCTCGACGGCGAGGCCTGCGGCGACCGGATCTGCGGCACGGGCGAGCGCTGCGTCGACGGCAGCTGCAGGCTGGCAGCGGGATGCGGCGGCGGCTGCCCCACCGGATCGCAGTGCGTCGACGGAACCTGCGCCCCGGCCCCCGGAAGCGGCGGCGGCGATGGGGGCGATGGCTGCGCGGCAGCTGC
Source organism: Vulgatibacter sp. (assembly GCF_041687135.1). Taxonomy (NCBI): domain Bacteria; kingdom Pseudomonadati; phylum Myxococcota; class Myxococcia; order Myxococcales; family Vulgatibacteraceae; genus Vulgatibacter; species Vulgatibacter sp. The sequence continues at coordinate 22,952 of NZ_JAWLCN010000014.1, forward strand.
CGGCACCGGCCCGAGCGGCCTGGCGCTCGCCGGAATCGCGCTCGCTGCGTGGCGCCGGCGCCGCCTCGGGTGAGCGCCGCGCGTGCACGCACGGGCAGTCCGGGATCGGGCCACCGAGACCGACGCGACACGTTTCTCCAGTTTCGGCGGCGGCTTGTCTTCCCCCTTGGTGAACCAAGCGATCTCGACGCATCGCAACACGCGGTTATCACACGGCTTCCACGCTTGCTTACGGGGGGGTACGGGCCTAGGATGCCCGCGCCTTCGACACGGGATTCTCCGTGCGAAGCTTGATCCGCAAGGACACGGAAAACGGAATCATGAGAGTGCCGTCCACCGAGAAGCGGAAGACCGTCTACACGGAGGCGATGGAAGTCTTCCACGCTGCCGCTGACCTCATTGGGCTCGACCGCCGCGTTCGTCTGGAGCTCGAGGAGCCCGACTACGAGCACATCTTCTACGTCACGGCGACGCTGAACGATCGCCTCGCGCCGCTGCCGAAGAGCGAGCACGCTCGCTACGAGAAGCTCGCCTCGTCGCAGATCCGCAACCCTGCAGGCCTGACGCCGCTCTACGACGGCAAGTTCATCCTGCGGCACGACGCCCTCCGTGGCGCCGACCTCCACGTCGAGAACGGCGTGATCCGCCTTGGCGAGAAGGGCCTCTTCCGCATCGAGGAGGGCCAGGCCAAGCGCTTCAAGGCCTACCGCGTCCAGCACAACCAGGCGCGCGGCCCGTACAAGGGCGGCATCCGCTACCACAAGGACGTCTCGCTCGACCTCTTCAAGGTTCTCGCCTCCGAGATGACCTGGAAGACGGCGATCGCCAACGTTCCCTTCGGCGGCGGCAAGGGCGGCATCAAGATCGATCCCCGCCAGTACAGCAGCGACGAGCTCGAGGCGATCACGCTCCGCTACATGTACAAGATGAAGCAGCTGATCGGCCCCGACGTCGACATCCCGGCGCCGGACGTCGGCACCAACGGGGAGGTCATGGCGTGGATGTTCCGCCAGTTCTCCGACGGTGAGCGCGAGCGCCACACGATGCGCGGCATCGTCACCGGCAAGGACACCCGCATCGGCGGCTCCGAAGGCCGCGTGAAGGCCACGGGCCAGGGCCTCGCCTACTGCGTCGAGGAGTGGTTCAAGGACAAGCAGCTGCCGATCAAGGGCTCCCGGATGATCGTCCAGGGCTTCGGCAACGTGGGCCAGGCGGCCTCCGAGATCCTCGTCGCCATGGGCGCGCGGATCGTCGCGGTGCAGGACGCCGACGGCACCATCTACAACCCGGACGGCATCGACGTCGCTGCGCTCACCGAGTACGTCTACGCCAACAAGGACAACCTCAAGAAGTCGGTGGGTGGCTTCCCCGGCGCCCAGGAGATCTCCAAGTCGGATTTCTGGGCCGTCGACTGCGAGGTCGTCCTCCCCTGCGCGCTGGGCAACGCCATCGACGCGGACGTCGCCTCGAAGATCAAGGCGAAGCTCGTGGCCGAGGGCGCGAACCACCCGACCTCGCCCGAGGGCGACGAGATCCTCGCCTCCCGCGGCATCGATCTGATCCCGGACATCATCGCCAACGCCGGCGGTGTGACCGTCTCGTACTACGAGTGGATCCAGAACAAGCGGATGGAGCACTGGACCGAGGCAGAGGTCAACGCCCGGCTCGAGTTCGCCATCAAGTCGAACTACCGGATCATCCAGGACATCGCGCTCAACCGTCCGCGGAAGACCCCCGAGTTCGATTCGCGCGGCTTCGTGGTGGGCAAGCAGCTCCCCGCCCGCACCGCCGCCATGGTCCTCGCCCTCAAGCGGATCGAGGCCCACTACCTCATCGAGGGCTTCTCGCAGTAGCCCACCGCCCCGCCGCCTCCGCGGCGGTGCACGATGCAGGACCGAAGGCCCCGCGCGCCGCAAGGCAGCGGGGCCTTCCCGTTCCTGCGCCGTCGACGGCCCCGCCTCCGGGCTCACGCGCAGCGACGGGACGCGCCGTCGGCGATCACCGCCTCCACCACCCCGAGGATCCGCCCGTCCTCCGGCACGCCGGCAAGGCCCGCGCCGCCCTCCACGCAGAGGCGGATCGAGCGGCGGTCCACCACCGCCACCAGCTCGCCCCGCTCCGCCCTGCGCCGGGAGAGGACGACCCGCGCCCCCTCGCGGACCAGCCGCCCGTCGATCCGCCCGGCGGACTGCACCCGATAGACCGCGAGGCCCTGCCGCTCCTCGTCGACGCCGGGCACCGCCCCGGTCGCCGGCACGAGGAGGGGCGCACCACGCCGCGGCCCGGGGAGGACCTCGACGATCGTTCCCGCGGGAACGGCGAAGCCCCGTCCGCGCCGAGCCTGCCGCCTGGCGCGTTGGGGCACCACCGAACGCGCGAGCGCGAGGGCAGCGCCTGCGTCGGGCAGCTCCTGCACGGAGGCGGCGATGTCGAGGAGAGCGCCCCAGGCAGCGGTGGCGGGGCAGAGGGCGAGAGCGGTGGAACGGACCATGGCGGGCTCCTTCGCGAGCGGTTCCTCCGGCCGGAAGGGCCGGAGGCGTCGACACCCGGGGAGCCTAGCGCAGGGGTCTGACATTGGACCCCGGAGCGCCCTGCGAGGCGCAGCCGGATCAGTGCGGCAGCGCCGCTGCGGGAACGGGAGCGGCGAAGACCGACTCGCCCTCGTCGAGGAAGCCGAGGAAGCGCAGGCCCATGCCGCGGAGCGCGGCGGTACCGTTGCGGGCGCCGTACTCGAGCACGCACTGGTACCGGACCTCGGCCTTCGCCGACATCTCGATCCCCGCGCGCTCGTCGGCGAAGCAGATCGTGAGCTGCCCCTTGAGCGGGTGCGGATCCCGGGTCTCGATGAAGATCCCGCCCTCGGAGATGTTGCGGGCGATGCCCCGCCAGATCCCCTCATGGGAGCTGAGATAGACGGGAAAGGCCTTGTCGAATCGCGAAGAGCGGCGCCGTTCGGCTGCGGTGGACTGGCTCATGTCTTCACCTGTTGGGGGCGGCAGGCCCCTGCAGGCACCAAGGTACCGATGTAGGACAAGGTAACCAAAATCCCGACCACGACCCACCTGTGGGAAAGGAGCAGGGGCTCGCCCCACGTTCGGATGCATAGCTTTCGGGGAGAAACCGAAATGGCCCGCGCCGCAGGAGGGGCGGGCTGCCGAGGGCGGCGGCGATGGGAGAGCTCTTGCGAGGAATCTGTCTGGCCCCGGTGCTGGTCCTGGGCCTGGTGGTGGCGACGGCGCCGGCACAGGGCCCGGCGAGCACGGCGGGCGCCGAGGCGACCACCCCCACCCGGACGAGGCTCGTGCCCCTCGAGGTGGAGCCTGCCTCCGCCCCAGCGGACGGCAGAAGCGGCGACTTCGAAGGACGCCCCGGCAGGGACAATCCCGAGGAGTTCTACAAGAAGCCGCCTCGCAAGCCGAAGCAGAAGAGCCGCATGCACGCCTGATCGAAAGAGCGCCGCCAACCCGACGGGTCCGGCGGCGCTCGCAGGCACCACACGTGTCAGCCGTTGCGGACCGCCACGTAGATCGCGCTCTCCCCCCGCTGGAGCCGGAGCAGGACCATCTCGCCGGCGGAGACCGACCCGACCAGATCCCGCCAGTCGCGCAGGCTCCGCACCGGCCGCCGGTTCACCTCGAGGATGAGATCGCCCTCGTTGATCCCGGCGCGGGCAGCGGGCCCGTCGCTCGCCACGCCGGCGACCAGCACCCCCATCGGCCGGGCGAGCCGCATCGAACGCGCCACCTCGGGGGTCACCTCGCGCACCGAGATCCCCAGCGGCCCCGCTTCGCTGCCGGGCCCGTCGCGGCGCTCGGCCTTCGCATCGAGCACCCGGCCCTGATCGTCCCGGGCCGCAACCGCCACGTCGACGTCGGTCCGCTTCCCGTCGCGGAGCACCCCGAGCCGGATCGCCTTGCCGGGCGGCAGCAGCGCGATGGTCCGCGAGAGCTGGGCGTAGTCGTCGATCTCCCTGCCGTCGACCGACACCACCAGGTCGCCGTGCTGCAGCCCCGCCCGCTCCGCCGGGCCGCCGGCCACCACGTCGGCGATCAGGGCGCCCTTGCTCTTCTGCGGAAGCTTCAGGCTCCTCGCCAGCTCCGGGGTGAGATCCTGGATCGCCACCCCGAGCCAGCCGCGGGCGACGGTGCCCGTCTCCTCGAGCTGCGGCACCAGCACCTTGACCAGGTTGATCGGCACGGCGAAGCCGATCCCCTGCCCGTGGGCGGCGATGGCGGTGTTGATTCCGATCACCTCGCCGCGGGCATTGAAGAGCGGGCCGCCCGAATTGCCCGGGTTGATGGCGGCGTCGGTCTGGATGAAGTCGTCGTAGGGCCCGGCGCCGATGAAGCGCTCCTTCGCGGAGACGATCCCGACCGACACCGAGTGCGAGAGGCCGAAGGGATTTCCGATCGCCACCACCCAATCGCCCACGTCGGCCTTGTCCGAGTCGCCGAGGTAGACGGTGGGGAGGTTCCTGGCGTTCTCGAGACGCAGCAGCGCCACGTCGGTCTTCGGATCGCGGCCGACCACCTTGCCCTCGAACTCGCGGCCGTCGGCCAGCTTCACGTCGATGCGGTCGGCGCCGTCGATCACGTGGTTGTTGGTGAGGACGAGGCCGCTTTCGTGGATCACGAAGCCGGAGCCCTGTCCCCGCGGCACCACCCGCGACTGGCCGTTCCGCGGATCGTTGCCCATGTAGGGCCGGAAGAACTCCTCGAAGGGATCGACGCCGCGCCGCCTGCGCACCACGCTCGAGGTGGAGACGCTGACCACGGCGGGCTTCAGGTCCTTGATCAGCGGCGCCAGCGAGGGAAGCGGCGAGAAGCCGTTGGCCAGCACCGGCTGCGGGCTGTCGTTCCGCTCGTGCCAGAGAGCCGGGGCGCTCTTCGCCTCGGCGACGGAACCATCGAAGGAGACCGGGGTGGTCGCGGCAACCGAGGCGGCGATCGCCACGCTGGTTGCAACCCCGACGAGAACACCACGCTTGAAGGACATGGGGCGGACCTCGCATTCGCTCTAGAACGCACGGCCCACGAGAGGCGGCCCGGGGCCGGCATGCCACGCCAGGGGAACGATCGGGCGGCGGTCGTATTCCCGCCGACCACCTGCCTGCTACTGCAGCGGCGGCTCGGAGCGTGCTTCACAAACTCTCGGTGCCGTCGGCGGAGGGGACGTGGCGCGCCACGCGGACCCGGGCGGCGCGAACCACCCGCTCGCCCGCCTTCCAGCCGGAGCGCACCTCCTCGATCACCTTGCCGTCCGCGTCGGGGTCCGGCACGGGCACGAGATCCACCGCCTCGTGGACGTTGGGATCGAAGCGATGGCCCACCGTCTCCACCGCGGTGAGGCCCATGCCCTCCACCAGGCGGTGCAGCCCCTCGGTGATCAGCCGCACGCCTTCGAGCACGCCGGCTGCATCCTGCCCGCTGCTCTGGAGGGCGCGGCGCAGATCGTCGATGGCGTCGAGTAGCACGGTGGCCACGTCGGCCCGCGCCCCCTCGACCTGGCGATCGCGGTCGCGCTCGACCCGCCTGCGGAAGGCGTCGCGCTCGTTCAGCACCTCGGCGTAGGCGCGGCTCACCTCGTCGAGGCGGCGGCCCTGGCTCTCGAGTTGGGTGCGCAGCGCCTCGAGCTCGTCGGCGGGCGCTACGTCTTCGGATGCGGTCTGGTTCTGGGTCGGGTCGGAACGCTCGTCCATGGTGGCCGCAAGCTAAAGCCGGAGAGCGGGCTGTCAACCCAGCCGGGCGTCAGACGGGCTCCCCCGCCTCCTCGCTCTCCTCGTCGAAGGCGGCGCGGTCCACGCTCTCGCTCTCGTCGCCGATGATCTCGATCTCCGCCGCGCGCAGCGAGTAGTAGAGCAGCCAGCGCTCTGCAGCGGCGAGCGTACCCGGCGGCAGCGCGCCCTCGATCTCCTCCACGGTGAGAAAGCCCTTGCGGACTCCCTTCCGGAAGAGCTCCTTGCGGGCGAGGTGGCTCTTACCGATCTTGGGATCCATCCCGGCCTCCTTTCGCTGCCCTTCCCACGTGGGACCGGGCTCTTTCGTGAATGTAAGGCCGAAAACGAAAACCGCCCGTCCCTCCGGGCGGAGGGACGGGCGGTGGCGGGCCTGCCTAGTTCTTCTCCTCGCCGACCTGGGTCGCCTCCGCGCTCATCATCGCGGTGGGCGCAGGCGCCGGGGAGACCACCTCGCGGTGCTCGTCGCGCGGGTGGTAGCCGGCCTTCGGGCCGAGGATGCGCTCGAGCTCCTCCTCCTCGACCACCTCCTGCTGAAGGAGGCGCGCTGCGACCTGTTCGAGCTTCTCGCGGTGGGTCCGGACCACCTGGCGTGCGGTCTCGAGCCCCTGCTCGACGATCCGCTGGATCTCGGCGTCGACGATACGGTGGAGGTGCTCCGAGTGACCGCGCAGCTCACCGGCGCCCTGCCCCCGCTGCTGGAGGAAGACCGCCCGCTGCCTGTCGCCGAGGGCGACGGGGCCCACCGCCTCGCTCATCCCGTACTCGCGCACCATCGCCGCAGCGATGTCCGTCGCCTGCTGGAGATCGTTGGCGGCGCCGGTGGAGATCTCGCCGACGATGAGCTCCTCGGCGACGCGCCCGCCGAGCAACGCGGCGATCTTGTCCTGCAGCTCGGGGAGCGTCATCAGGTACCGGTCCTCGAGGGGCATCTGCATGGTGTAGCCGAGGGCCGCCACGCCGCGCGGGATGATCGAGACCTTCTGCACCCGCTCGGTCCGCGGGAGCATCCAGCCGACGATCGTGTGCCCGGACTCGTGGTAGGCGACGATCTCCTTCTCGCGCTCGTTGATCCGGCGGCTCTTCTTCTCGAGGCCCGCCACCACGCGCTCGATCGCCTCCTCGAGCTCGGAGCGCGTCACCTCGTCCTTGCCGCGCCGGGCGGCGAGGAGCGCGCCCTCGTTCATGATGTTGGCGAGATCGGCGCCGACGAAGCCGGGGGTGCGGGCGGCGAGGTTGCGCAGGTCCACGTCGCGGGCGAGCTTCACCTCCTTGGCGTGGATCTCGAGGATCTTCTCGCGTCCCTTCTTGTCCGGGCGATCGACCAGCACCTGGCGGTCGAAGCGGCCCGGGCGCATCAGCGCGGGATCGAGGATCTCGGGCCGGTTGGTGGCGGCGATGATGATCAGCCCCACGCGGCTGTCGAAGCCGTCCATCTCCGCGAGGAGCTGGTTGAGGGTCTGCTCCCGCTCGTCGTGGCCCATGATGCCGCTGTTGCGGCTCTTGCCGATGGCGTCGAGCTCGTCGATGAAGATGATGCACGGCGCCTTGCCCTGCGCCTGCTGGAAGAGATCGCGCACGCGGGCGGCGCCCACGCCGACGAACATCTCGACGAATTCCGAGCCGGAGAGGCTGAAGAAGGGGACGCCGGCCTCGCCTGCCACCGCCCTGGCGAGCAGCGTCTTGCCGGTGCCCGGCGGTCCCACCAGCATCACGCCCTTGGGGATCTTGCCGCCGAGGCGCCGGAACTTCTCCGGCGACTTGAGGAAGTCGACGATCTCCTTGAGTTCCTCGACCGCCTCCTCGATGCCGGCCACGTCCTTGAAGCCGACGCCGGTGTCGTTCTCCATGTGGAGCTTCGCCCGGGTCTTGCCGAAGGTCATCACCCCCGGCGGCCCCTGCCCCATCTGCGAGCCGACCCGCCGCATCATCCAGCTCCAGAAGAGGAGCGCGAGGAGGATGGGCACCATCCAGATCAGCATCAGCTCGCCGAAGTTGGACGAGCGCACCGCCTCGTACTCGATCCCCTGGTCCTGCAGCGTCTCGACCAGCCGATCCTCGGTGCCGGGGACGAGGTTCGCCATCCAGGGCAGCGAACCGGCGTCGCCGCCGACGATGGGCTCCTCCGCGCCAGCGGGCGGCGGCTGCCCCATTGCGTCGGCGGTGAGGTAGCCCTTCACCCAACCTTCGCCGATCACCACGCGGTGGAAGCGCTCGCCCTCCACGGCGTTGACGAATTCCGAGTAGGGAACGCGGGTGACGCCGATGTTCTCGAAGAATCCCCGGAACAGGAAGAAGCCGGCGATCAGAAGCAGGATGATCCCCAAGGGGGACCCAAAGCGGAACTTCGGTGTTTCCGGCCCGGGGGGATTGGGCTGCTTCTTGTTGCCGCCGCCTCCCCGCGGAGTCTGTGCCGGCTTGGTGGCCATGCCTTCGCGCTCCTTTCGCCCTCGCCGATGAACCCCACGCCCGCCGCACTGCCCGCCGGATCCGAATCGATCCTCGAGGCGCGCCAACGAAGCTGAACGCAGGAAGCTAGGTACCCGATGCGGGCGCTAGCAAGGCACCCGCGCGACCTCGCGACAGGCGCACCGGTACAGGGAGCGGGAATGAATCGGGGGCACGGCAGTCCGGCAGGTTCGCCGACCGGTTCGGGGCGTCCGGGGGGGCGCTACTGGATGTTCAGCAGGCGCTCGAGGGTCTTCTGATCCGCAGCCGGGAACTCGTATTCGTCGAGCTCACCGGGGAGCACCCAACGGTGGGTGTAGACCTTGACGTGGCGGATCTCGTCCTCGTCGGAGAGCAGCTTGCAGCGGAACACGCGGAAGTCGATGTCGTAGTCGGGGTAGGCGTGGCTCACGTGCATGGTGCGCTCGCCCACCTCGACCTCGATGGCCATCTCCTCCCGGAGCTCGCGCTTCAGGGCCTCTTCGTCGCTCTCGCCCTCCTCCACCCTGCCGCCGGGGAACTCCCAGAGGAGGGGGAGCGACGCGGTGGGCGGACGTTGGGTGATCAGGTAGCGGCCGTTCCGCTCGATCATCGCTCCCACCACACGTACCTGCCTGCGCGCCATCGTTCGCTCCGCGAGAGAAGGAAGCCGAGGATAGCCGGGCGGCGCCCGCTCTCCAAGCTGCGTCAGAGCAGGAAACGGACGAAGAGGTTGGCGTCCATCAATCCGACGTAGACCGGCCGGCTCACCCAGATGCCCGGGGCGATCTCGAGGCCGAGCTCGAGGGGCGCGCTCTTGAAGACGAAGTCGAGGCCGAAGGGGACGCGCACGCCGCCGAAGGCGTCGTCGCCCCGGTGGCAGAAGCGGTCGCCGTGGATCCAGCCGCAGTAGCCGCGGTTGACGCCGACCACGCCGCCGACGCCCACGTAGAGATCGAGGTTCATGCTCGACTCGCGCGCCAGGCGCGCGAGGCCGAAGAGGTAGTCGGCGTGGAGCCGCAGGCCCGGGCCGGTGCCGACCCCGATGTCGAAGGCGTTGGGACCACCCAGCCACTTCTTGAGCGTGAGGCCGGTGGGCTCGCCCACCATGAAGCCGAGCGCCCAGCGGCTGGGGTTGGAGGGCGGCGCCGCTTCGGCGGGCATCGCCACGGAGAGGGTCACGAGGAGGAGGAGCGCCTGGATGATTTTCATGTCGCGGAGAATTACCAGAAAATGAAAATTTCCCAACAGGGCGAGCCTGGCATACGCTCGCCCACATGGCCTCGATCCAGTTTCTCGGCGCAGCCGGAACCGTCACGGGCAGCCGCCATCTCCTCGAGCACGAGGGGAAGCGCATCCTCCTCGACTGCGGTCTCTTCCAGGGCGAGAAGGCGTGGCGCCGGCGCAACTGGGATCCCTTTCCCGTGCCGCCCTCCTCCATCGACGTGGTGGTGCTCTCCCACGCCCACATCGATCACTCGGGCTACCTGCCGCGGCTGGTGAAGGAGGGCTTCACCGGCACCATCTTCAGCACCCCGGCCACGCGGGATCTGCTGGCGATCATGCTCCCGGACTCCGGCAGGCTCCACGAGGAAGAGGCGCGCTTCGCCAACAAGATGCGCTACTCGCGCCACGATCCGGCGCTGCCGCTCTACACCGAGGAGGACGCGAACCGGTGCATCCCGCAGGTGCACACGGTGCGCTACGGGATGCAGCGGGAGATCGTCCCCGGGGTGGTGCTCACCTTCCACCGCGCCGGCCACATCCTCGGATCGGCCAGCGCGCAGCTCGATCTCTACGGCGCAGCCGGCTACCGCCACACCCTCGTCTACTCCGGCGATCTGGGCCGCTACGGCATGCCCATCATCACCGACCCGGCGGCGATCGAGCGTGCCACGACGCTGCTGGTGGAGTGCACCTACGGCGACCGCGACCACCTCGAATCCGATCCCCGCGGCGAGCTCGGCGCGGTGGTGCGTGACGTGGTCGAGCGCAAGGGCGTGCTCATCATCCCTTCCTTCGCCATCGGCCGCTGCCAGGACATCCTCTACCACCTGCGGCAGCTGCAGCTCGCCGGCGAGATCCCGGCGAGCATCCCCGTCTTCGTGGACAGCCCGATGGCGATCGACGCCACCCCGCTCTACCTGATGCACCGCGAGGAGCACGACGAGGAGATGGTGCGGCTGATCACCGAGGGGATGAAACCGATCCATCCGACCTGGGTCGACTTCACCCGCGGCGTGCGCGAGTCGCAGGCGATCAACGATCGCAAGGGGCCGATGATCGTCATCTCCGCCTCCGGCATGGCCTCCGGCGGGCGGGTGCTCCACCACCTCAAGCACCGCCTGCCGGATCCGAAGACCACCGTGCTCTTCGTGGGCTACCAGGCGCAGGGCACCCGGGGGCGCAAGCTCGTCGAGGGGGCGCAGAGCATCCGGATCCACGGCATCGACGTGCCGGTGCGCGCGCAGATCAAGAGCATCGCCGGCTTCTCGGCCCACGCGGACCGGAGCGAGGTGCACCGCTGGCTCTCGTCGATCGAGCTGCCGCCGCAGCGGACCTTCTGCGTGCATGGTGAGCCGTCGGCGCTGGAGGCGATGCGCCAGCGGCTCGAGGCGAACGGCTGGGCTGCCGAGGTGCCCGGCTACCTGGAGCGCTTCGAACTCGGCTGATCGGGCGGGCCTTCGAGCGGCAGCGTGAACTCGAAGGTGGTCCAGCCGTTCGGGTCGCTCGCCGCCCGGATCGTGCCGCCGTGGGCCTCGACCAGGCCACGACAGATGTAGAGCCCGAGGCCGATGCCGCCCACCCGCGCTTCCCTGCTGCGGGCGCTGCGGTGAAAACGGGAGAAGAGCCGCTCCTGCTCTTCGGGTGCGATGCCGATCCCGCGGTTCGCGACGGCGCAATGCACCCTTCCCTCCTCCGCCCGCACGCCGACGCAGACGGCGGAGTCCGGCGCCCCGTATTTGAGCGCGTTGGAGAGCATGTTGCCGATCACCTGCTCGATCCGGTCGGGATCGATCCGCCCGACGGGGAGATCGTCCGCCACCTTCGCGTCGATCCGCTCCCCACCGGGCATCCCCGCGGCCCGCTCGAACGCCCCGCGGAAGAAGGGCCCGAGCTCCACCTCCCGCAGGTCGAGGGAGAGGCGGTGGGCCTCGAGCCGCGAGACGTCGAGGAGGTCGGCGATCATCCGGTTGAGATGCCGCGCCGCCGCCCGGATCTGCGCTACCCGCTCCGCCGGCCTGCCGGGCGGCACCTCCCGCTCGAGGAGCGCGCCGTGGGCGAGGATGAGCGCCACGGGCTGCCGCAGATCGTGGGCCACCACCGCGGTCCACTCCTCGCGGACGCGCTCCGCCTCCTCGAAGGGCCGGAGGTCCTCGATGGTGACCACCGCGCCCCGTGCGCCCGTCTCCACGCCGAGGGGCACTGCACGGAAGAGGACCGGGATCGCGGGACCGTCCTGCCGCTCGATCCGCAGGCGCTCCGACGCCACCGTCAGGCCCTCCATCGCACGCAGGGCGGGAAGGTCCTCGAGCGCCAGGGGCGTGCCGTCCTCGGTCTGGAGGAGGTGGAGGTATTGGATGGGGCCGGTGGCAGGATCCACCTCCATCCCGAGGAGCTCCTCCGCCCGGGGATTGGCGCGGACGTGGCCCGCGTCCTCGAAGAAGAGGACGCCGGTGGGCACCACCTCCAGCACCTGCTGCAGCAGCCGCCGATCCGCGGCGACCCGGGCGAGGAGGCGTTCGCGCTCCCTGTCGGCCCGGTGGCGGCGCTCCACCTGCGCTTCGAGGCGCTCGTTCGCGGCGACGAGCTGCGCTCGATCGCGCGCCTGCGAGAGGGCGAGGGAGGCGTGCTGCGCGAGGAGATCGAGGGCCGCCTCCTCGTCGGGCCCGAGGGAGCCGCCGCGGAGGAGATCCGCCGCCACGACCACGCCGCAGGGCTGGCCGCCCCGGTGCAGCGAAACGGCGACGAGGCTGCGCGGGGGTGCCTCGATCGCGATCATGCCGGCGAGGTGCGCCGCCTCTTCCGGATCGGTGACGAGCAGGCGCCGCCCCGACCTGGCGACGTCGCCCAGCCAGTCGACCGGAGGTGGCGGCGGCTGGAGCCAGAGGCGGCCGTGGGGCGAGGTGGCCCAGGGCTCGAACACATCCTCGCTCTTGCTGGTGTCGAGAACGCCGACAGCGGCCCAGCGGGCCTGGAGCAGGCCGCGAGCCTGATCCGCCACCGCCTGCGCGACCTCCTGCTCGCCGGATGCCGCGCCGATGGCGAGGTTGGCCATCCGCAGCGCTTCGAGGCGCTCCCTTGCCAGGCGTTCTCGCTCGATCGCCTGCGCCCGCTCGAGGGCGGCGCCAAAGATCCCGGCGATGGTCTCGACCGCCCCGATCTCCTCCTCCGAGAACCGGTGCGGCATGCCGAACGTCCAGGCCAACGAGCCGACGAGCGTGCCGCGGATCTCCAGCGGCACGGCGACGGCGCTCCGGGCGCCGGTGGCGGAGAGGACTTCCGCGGAGCCGGGCAGCCCCGCCGCATCAGCCGTATCCTCGAGCACGACGACGCGCCGCTCCCGGGCTGCCCGGGCGGGCGCATGGGGCGCTTCGAGGGCCAGCGTCCCGAGGTGTCCGACCAACCCGCCGGGCAGGCCGGCCTCCGCTGCGAGGCGGAGCGTTCTGCCATCGGGACCGAGGAGGTAGACCACCGCGCTTCTCGCTCCGTGTGCGAGCAGCTCGTCGACCAGCGACCGGGCGACCGCATCGGGCGCCGACGCACGGCCGACCGCCTCCGCGATGCGCCCCATCGCCGAAACGATGCGTGCAGCATGGGAAAGCGCCTCCAGATACCCGGAACGCTCCTCCTCCCGCGCTGCGCCGCCGAACGGCTCCTCGTGCATGGTGTCGGTCCCCCGGACGTCGCGGCCCCCGCCGAAGACCGGGCGTGGAACGCGGGGGTCGACGGGGGGCCTGCCTTTCCCTATTCTGCGCCCGTTTTTTGCGGGAGGAACCCTCGAGATGGATCGCGTGATTCGGGCGCCACGTGGAAGCGAGAAGAGCTGCAAGGGCTGGGTGCAGGAAGCCGCCCTGCGCATGCTCATGAACAACCTCGATCCGGAGGTCGCCGAGCGGCCGCAGGACCTGGTGGTCTACGGCGGCACCGGCAAGGCGGCGCGGGATTGGCCCTCCTACGATCGGATCGTCGCCACCCTGCGGAACCTGGGCGACGACGAGACCCTCCTCGTGCAGAGCGGCAAGCCGGTCGGCGTGCTCCGCACCCACGAGGACGCGCCCCGCGTGCTCATCGCCAACTCGAACCTCGTGGGCAAATGGGCCACGTGGGAGCACTTCTGGGAGCTCGAGAAGGCCGGGCTGATGATGTACGGCCAGATGACCGCGGGCTCGTGGATCTACATCGGCACCCAGGGGATCGTGCAGGGCACCTACGAGACCTTCATGGCCGCGGCGAAGAAGCACTACGGCACCGAGGATCTCGCGGGCCGCTCGGTGCTCACCGCGGGGCTCGGCGGCATGGGCGGCGCCCAGCCGCTGGCTGCTGCGATGGCGGGCGCCGCCTGCCTCTGCGTGGAGATCGACGAGTGGCGCGCCCAGCGCCGCCTCGAGACCCGCTACCTCGACCTGCTCGTCCACGATCTCGACGAGGCGATCCGCCTGGTCGAGGAGGCGAAGGCGAAGCGCGAGGGGATCTCGGTGGGCCTCATCGGCAACGCCGCGCAGATCTTCCCGGAGCTGGTGCGGCGGGGGGTGAAGTTCGACCTCGTCACCGATCAGACCAGCGCCCACGATCCCTTGAACGGCTACGCGCCGACCGACATCAGCGGCCCCGACCTCGAGGCGATGCGGCAGCGCGATCCCCAGCAGGTGATCCGCCGGGCCAAGGAGTCGATGGCGGTGCAGGTCCGGGCGATGCTCGAGATGCAGCAGGCCGGCAGCCACGTCTTCGACTACGGCAACAACCTGCGCCAGGGCGCCAAGGACGTGGGCGTCGAGAACGCCTTCGACTACCCGGGCTTCGTGCCCGCGTACATCAGGCCGCTCTTCTGCGAGGGCATGGGCCCATTTCGCTGGGTGGCGCTCTCGGGTGATCCCGAGGACATCTACGTTACCGACCGGGCCATCGCCGAGCTCTTCCCCGAGAAGAAGGGGCTGCAGCGCTGGCTGAAGCTCGCGAAGGAGCGGATCGAGTTCCAGGGCCTGCCCGCCCGGATCTGCTGGCTCGGCTACGGCGAGCGCGAGAAGGCAGGCCTGCTCTTCAACGAGCTGGTGCGCACCGGCAAGGTGAAGGCGCCGATCGTCATCGGCCGCGATCACCTCGACTGCGGCTCGGTGGCCTCGCCCAACCGCGAGACCGAGGCGATGAAGGACGGCAGCGACGCGGTGGCCGACTGGCCGCTGCTCAATGCGCTGGTGAACGCGGTGAATGGCGCCTCCTGGGTCAGCCTCCACCACGGCGGCGGCGTGGGCATCGGCTATTCGCAGCACGCGGGGCAGGTGATCGTCGCCGACGGCACCGAGGCGGCGGCGCGGCGGCTCTCGCGCACGCTGGCCGGCGACCCGGCGATGGGCGTGCTGCGGCATGCAGACGCAGGCTACGAGGAGGCGATCGCGGTGGCGAAGGAGCGCGGGGTGTCGATCCCCGGCATCACGCGCTAAACTGCGCGTTTGCCTGTTCACCGAGGGGGCCGTGCCGTCGGGCGCGGCCCTTTCGATTTCACCTCCGTGACGGAGCACTGTCCGGATCGGCGTGTCCCGTGCGTTCTCTCTTTTGAGAAGGGGGAACGGAACGATGGAACGGCAGTTTCTCGTGTGCACGCTTTCGCTGCTGCTCTCCGGATGCACGTCGCGCTACTTCGTGCAGGAGGACCAGCTCCGGCGCGCGCGCGCGGGCGCCGCGCCAACGGTCGCGGCGCGGAACGTCGACGGTGAATCGGTCTGGCTGCACTCGGATGCGGTACAAGACGGTCGCCCCGTGGTGCCGAGCTGGGCCGAAGTCGACGTCCCAGATCGCGGCAAGACCTTTCGGATCACAGGCTGGATCTTCGCAGGGGCAGGCTTGCTATACGGCACCGTCGGTACGGCCCGGCTCGCGGCCGATGACGCCGACCTCGACGACCTGATCTTGGTCTACCTCGGCGGCCTTTCCGCTGCTACTGGCGCCGGCCTGCTGCTTGCGGGTTACCTCATCGGCCCGCCGGAGGTTCCGCCTCCGGTCGGCGGGACCGCCGATCCTGCCCTCCTCCGGTGGTGATACGATCGTGTCCGGCTTTGCGCGCATCGTTCGTTCTCCCTGCATGAGACTGCTCGCGCACTCAGCCGCCGCCCTTCTCGCGCAGTTCGCGGCCGTGTTCCTCGTCCTCGTCGCGACACGTACGGGTGCCGAGGTGCGAGGTGCGCTCCATCTCGGCGCGGGACTGCCGGAGGGGTTCGGTCCGTCGCTCGGCGTGCGCGTCGGCGTCCCGCTCGAGTTGGAGGCGGGCCTTGCGGTCATGCCGCTCTCCGAGGCAGCCCCGTATTACGTGGCCCGCGCCGGTTGGGTGCTGGGGCTCGTGGATGGCACATGGGGCGGCAGGTGGACATTGGACGTCGTCCCCTCGCTGCGGGTGGTGACCTACAAGACGAGGCCCCAGTGGTCTGCGTTCCCGTTCGCGCCGCGTGCCGACGAGGACGAGCCGCCGGAATGGCTGTTTCTTACAGGGCCGGTGGCCTCGCTCGATCTCGCCTTCTGGCCGGTCCAATCCATCGGCTTCGACCTACAGGTCCAGGCTGGTGGCGTGATTGACGGTAGCGAAGATCCCGCCGGTGCGCACCTTCTCAGCGTAGGCTGGCTACCGGTGTTGCGTGGCGCCCTGGGGATCGTCTTTTGAGCTGCAGCGTGGAGACTGCCTACCGCCGCTTCTTTCCGATCATCCGGGAGAAGTGCGCCCGCATGCTCGGGGACGGGGACGAGGCGCAGGACGTGGCGCAGGAGACCTTCGTGCGGCTCTGGAAGAGCGCCGTGGCGGAGGAGGAGCCGCGGCAGGTGACGGCCTGGATCTACCGGACGAGCACGAACCTCGCGGTGGATCTCATCCGCCGGCGGCGCTTCGTGGTGGAGGCGCCGGTCGATCGGGAGCCGGGGGCGTCTCTCGAAGGGCTGGTGCAGGCACGGCAGGAGCTGGCGCGGATCGCCGGCGGTGTGCCGGCGGACGAGCTGGCCATCGCGATCCTCCACCGCATCGACGGGCTGGGGCAGGAGGAGGTGGCGAAGGTGGCGGACGTCTCCGACCGCACGGTGCGCCGGGTGCTCAAGCGCTTCGACGAGAGGCTCGCGCTGCTGCGGGCGGAGGCTGCGTCGTGAACCATCCTTCGTATCTCGAGCTCGATCGCCACGCGCTCGGCGAGTACAGCGCCGCCGTCGAGGCGCACGTCGGGAGTTGCCCCCGCTGCAGCGCGCACCTCGCCTCCGTGCAGCCGACCGAAGCCGCCCTGCCCGCCTGGGCGCGGCAGGCGCCGCCGCGTCGCTTCCGCCTCCCCCGCTTCCGCTGGATCGGCGGCTTCGCCCTCGCCGGCGCCACCGCTGCGGCTACGCTCCTCCTCCTCCCGGCGCCGGTGGAGCCGCCGCCCTACGTGGCGCCGAAGGGAATGCCCTCGGTGGCGCTCTACGTGCTGCGCGACGGACGCACCACCCTGTGGAACGGCACCGAGCCCTTGCGCCCCGGCGATCGGATCCGGCTCAAGGTGGCGCCGGAGGGCTTCGCCTGGCTCGCCGTCTCGACCCGCGCCGCCGACGGCAGCTTCGGCACGCTGCACCACGCCCGGATCGATCCCGCGGTCGAATACCTGCTTCCGGAGAGCTGGCGGCTCGACGACGCCCCGGGTCCGGAGCGGATCCACGTGGCCCTGGACGCGGCGCCCACCGATCCCGAAGGCGCCGCCTGGACCACCACCCTCGAGATCCCCAAGGCGGCCCGATGATCCGCGCCGCCCTCCTCCTACTCGTGCTCCTCGCGGCAGCCGATGCCCACGCGCTGCGCCGCATCGCGGTGGTGGTCGGCGCCAACGGCGCGCCAGCCGGCAGGGCCGCGCTGCGCTACGCCCATGCGGACGCCCGGGCCTTCGCCCAGATGCTGGTCGACGTCGGCGACTTCCGGACCGCCGACGTGCACGTGCTCCTCGATCCCCAGCCCGACACGGTGCTCCGCCGCCTCGACGAGGTGGCGTACGCGCTCCGGGGCAGCGAGGAATCGCTGCTGCTCTTCTACTACTCGGGCCACGCGGACAACGAGGCGCTCTACCCCGCCGGCAAGGCCCTCTCGCTGGCGGCGCTCAAGGAGCGCCTCGACGAGCGCGCTGGCAGCGTGCGCCTCGGGATCCTCGACGCCTGCCGCGGCGGCGCCTGGACGGGCACCAAGGGGCTCCACGCCGACGCGCCCTTCGAGGTCCACGCGCCGATGACGCTCGGCAGCGAGGGATCGGTCCTCGTCGCCTCCACGTCCGGCCTCGAGGATGCCCACGAGGCGGAGGTGATCGGCGGCTCGTTCTTCACCCACCATCTCATCGCTGGCCTGCGGGGCGCTGCAGATCGCAGCGGCGACGGCGAGGTCACGGTGAGCGAGGCCTTCGAATACGCCCACCGGCTCACCATCCGCGACAGCGCCATCCACGCCGGCGCGCCGCAGACGCCGAGCTTCGAGATGAACCTGCGGGGCAGGCGCGATCTCGCCCTGGCGCGGATCGAAGCAGGCCCGAGCCGCTTCGCGCTGCGGCAGAAGGAGGGACCGCTGCAGGTGGTGCGCCTCGACACCGGCCTCGTGGTCGTGGAGCTGCCGCCGGGCGAGCGGGAGACGGTGGTGGCGCTGCCGCCGGGCGACTACCTCGTCCGCCGCCGCGCCGACGCGGGCGTGCTCGCCATCGAGGTGGCGCTACCTGCGGGCGGCCAGGTGGAGCTCCGCGAGGAGGATCTGCAGCTCGTCGGCGCCTCGGCCCTCGCCGCCAAGGGGAGCACGCCTGCCCACGGCGCCACCTCGCTTTCGCCTGGCGATTGGGAGCTGCGCCTCGCCGTCGGGCGGGTCTACGAAGACACGAGCCTGCTCTTCGCCGAGCCCAGCGCCGCCAGCGGCGACACCGGCCTCGCTCTCTCGCTGGGCGTGGGCCTCAGCGAGCGGATCACCCTCTCGATCACCAGGCCCGGCCTCTCGCTCCGGCTGGGCGATCGGACGACCGGCTGGGAAGGCCTCGCCGCCCTCGGCACCAGCTTCAGCTTCGGCTCGTCGTCCGCGGAGGGCGGGTTCGGCAAGCTGCTGCCCATCGCCAGCTTCGACGGCAGGCGCTGGTTCGGCGGCAGGCAGAGCGTGATCGCCGGCGCGGCAATCCAGTCTGCGGTGAGCTGGAGCCGCGGCGGCACCAGCGCCTTCGCCGCCTGGCGGCCGCAGCTGCAGGCGGGCTACACGCTCACCCTCGGGGAGGTGGCGACGATCGCCATCGGGGCGAACGCCGGGCAGCGCTTCGCCAGCGACGGCTGGCGCATCGACGCGACCCGCCCCGGGGTGACGCTGCTGGTCGGCTCCGCGCTCACCCTGGCCGATCGCTCGCTGCCGCTGGTGCAGCTCCACCTGCTCGAGTCGCTGTCCCTGGACGGCTACGCCTCGGTGGGCTGGGACCTCGCCACCGGCGCCCTGCAGGAGCAATACCTCGGCGGCTTCACCTGGAGCTTCTGATCCCGATCAGAGCAGCTTGAGGCCGATCGGGAAGGTGATCACGCCCATGTGGTAGCGGCTGCCGACGTATTCGTAGCGGAGCTGGGTGCCGACGTAGAAGAGCACCTGCTGGTTGCCCACGTCGAAGAGCCGCGAGGTGACGTCGAAGCCGCCGCCGGCGAAGAAGCCGCCCACCCAATTCGACCTGCCGCAGACGTCACGGCACGAGTTGCGGGAGGGATCACACTCCGGCTCCGGCTCGCAGACCCAGCGCCCCTCGCCGCCGACGCTGCCGCCGGCCTGGAGGTAGGGCTGGATCATCGGGAGCGGGTCCCGCATGAAGGGCCGCCAGCCCACCGCGAAGCGGTTCATGGTGATCGACCAGTCGTTCTCGTCGGGGAACCAGTTCATCCCCGAGAGCGAATAGGAGAGGTCGAGGCCGTTCGAGAAGACGTAACCGGCGGTGAGCGCGTCCATGTAGAGCGCCCGCGGCAGCGAATGCCCGCCGAAATTGAAGCCCGGGCCGGTGCCCACGTAGAGGAAGCCGCTCGGCAGCGCCCGGGTGTTGCCCAGCTGCGCGCCGGCACCAACGGGCAGCACGAGGAGCAGGATGGCGAGAAGCGAAACGATGCGGCGCATGGCGGCCCTCCAATCGCGCGAACGCTACCTGCCGCTATCGGAGGGATCCATTTTTCGCCGCGGGCTTGGTAGAAGGCCCCTGTGATTTCCGCCGATCTCATCCTCCGTGGCGCCGGGCAGGTGATCACCTGCACCGGCACGTCCGGCGGCGACGCCGCCCTCGCCCCGATCCCCGATGGCGCCGTCGCCGTGCGGGAGGGCTCGATCGTCTGGGTCGGCCCCGAAGCCGATCTCGATCGATCGGTCGAGCTGCTGCCTGGTGGCGAGGTGATCGACGCTGCCGGGGGCCTCGTGGCGCCGGGCTACGTCGACGCCCACACCCACGTGGTCTTCGCCGGCGACAGGGCCCGCGAATTCTCGCTGCGCTGCGCAGGGGCCAGCTACCAGGAGCTGCTCGCTGCCGGCGGCGGGATCCTCGCCACGGTGCGGGCCACCCGCGCCGCCAGCGAGGAGGAGCTGGTCCAGGGCGCCGCGCAGCGTCTCGCGAGGCTGCTTTCCGAGGGTGTCACCACCTGCGAGGTGAAGAGCGGCTACGGCCTCACGGTTGCCGACGAGCTGAAGATGCTGCGGGCCGTCCGTGCCCTGGGACGCGTGCAGCCGATCGGCCTCGTCGGCACCGCCCTTCCCCTCCACGCGCTGCCGCCGGATGCAGGCGATCGCTCCGCGTGGATCGAGCGGATGCTCTCCGAGCTCCTCCCCGTCGTGGTGGAGGAGGGTCTCGCCCGCTTCGTCGACGTCTTCGTGGAGAAGGGCGCCTTCACCCCCGACGAAGCGCGGCAGGTGGCGAAGGCCGCGAAGGCCCACGGCCTCGGCGTGCGGCTCCACGTCGATCAGCTCACCGCCGGTGGCGGCGCGGAGCTGGCGGCGGAGCTCGGCGCCGCCACCGCCGACCACCTCGAGGAGATCACGCCGGCGGGGATCGAGGCGATGGCCGCCGCAGGTGTGACGGCGACGCTCCTGCCGGTCTCCACCCTCTACCTCAAATGCCCGCGCTACGCGCCGGGGCGCGCCCTGGCCGACGCCGGCGTGCGCCTCGCGCTGGGGAGCAATTGCAACCCGGGCAGCGCGATGAGCGAGAGCTACTCGCTCGCGCTCTCCCTCGCCTGCCTCGGCAACGGGCTCTCCGCCGCGGAGGCGTTCTACGCCGCCACCGCCGGCGGCGCCGCTGCGCTCGGGCTCGAGGATCGGGGGCAGATCGCGCCGGGACGCCGCGCGGATCTCGTGGTCCACGGCGCGAGCTCGGTGGAGCACCTCGCCTGGCACATGGCCGCCTCGCATGCGCGGGTGGTGGTGATCGGCGGCAGGGTCGTGCACCGCGCCGACCACCTGCCGGCGCGCTGCGGCTGATCGGTCAGAGCGCCCCGGCGATCCAGAAGGAGCCGAGGGCCATCGAGCCCACCGAGGCCAGCGCCGGCAGCCTGCCGCGGAGAAGGGCGCCCAGGCTGCCGCGGCGTGCGGCCATCGCCGCCATCGCGGCGGTGAGCCCCGCCATGGCGAGGGTGCTGCCGAGCGAGAAGCCACCGAGGAAGACGAGGCGCACCAGATCCGACTCGGCCACCGCAGCGGGGAGCAGCATGAGCAGCGCCGCGGCGCCGGTGCAGCCGTGGATGAGGCCGACGGTGCAGATGCTCCTGCCGGTGATCGCGCCCTCGCAGCCACGGTGCGCGCGGTGGCGGCGCACCAGGCCCCAGATCCCCATGCCGATCAGCGCCAGCCCCGCGATCCCTTCCGCCCACGAATCGACGCCGTGGAGGTCTGCGGCGGAGACCGCGAGGAAGAGGATCACCGCTGCAGCGGCGGTCCCCAGCGCGTGGCCGAGGCCCCAGAGCAGCCCGATCCGCCAGGCGCCCCGCTTCCGCCCCACCGAGAGCGGCGCGAGGCTGAGCACGTGATCCGGACCGGCGATGGCGTGCAGCGCCCCCGAGCTGATACCGGCGATGGCTGCGAGACCCATGGCTTCCATTCCTTCCCGGACCGTCTCGAAAGACGGTCCACCTCCCTCTCTCACAACCGAGACCTTGCGTCCGTCCTGCCCTTCCGTCGATGACATCATTCGAATGACTTCGATAGGATGCAGCTATCATGCGTTTCGCTCCCCTGCCGGTCACCCTTCGCCAGCTCCAATACGTGGTCGCCGTTGCGGAGGAGGCCTCGTTCCGCGGCGCTGCAGCGCGCTGCGCCGTCTCCCAGCCCTCCTTGAGCGCGCAGATCGCGGAGGCGGAAGGGGCGCTCGGCGTGCGCCTCTTCGAACGCGACCGCCGCGGGGTCCTCCTCACCGCTGCCGGGCAGGAGCTCGTGGCCCGGGCCCGCCGGATCCTGATCGAGACCGGGGATCTCGCCGAAGCCGCCCGGCGCTTCGTCGATCCACTGGCGGGCACCCTGCGGATCGGCGTCATCCCCACCCTCGCGCCCTACCTGCTGCCGCTGGCGGCGCCGGCGCTGCGCAGGGCCTTCCCCCGGCTCACCGTGATCTGGATCGAGGAGAAGACCCCGACGCTGGTGGAGGGCCTGGCGAAGGGCTCCCTCGACGGCGCCCTGCTCGCGCTGGAGGCCGATCTCGGCGACCTCGACTACGAGGCGGTGGGCGCCGACCCCTTCGTGCTCGCCACCGCCCCGGGCCATCCCCTGGCGAAGGGGCGCGGCAGGCTCCGCACCGAGTCGCTCGCAGGCGAGCGGATCCTCCTCCTCGACGACGGGCACTGCCTGCGGGAGCAGGCCCTTGCCATCTGCTCCCGGGCGACCGTGGACGAGTCGGACGTCCGCGCCACCAGCCTCGCCACCCTCGTGCAGATGGTCGGCGCCGGCCTCGGCGTCACGCTCCTGCCGGCGATCGCGGTGGAGGCCGAGGCGAAACACGGGGGGCTCTGCGTGCGCCCCTTCGCGCCCCCGGTCCCGCACCGGACCCTGGCGATGGCCTGGCGCAGGCGCTCCCCCCTCGGCGCCGCGCTCCGCTCCCTCGCCGGCGAGATCCGCGGCGTCCTTCCCGCGGGCCCGCGGCGTCCGCCCGCCGGATGATTGACACACCAGGTGAACGCACGCCTGCCTGCCTCCCCCACGGGCGCACAGACTCACGCGGGTCCCCCTGCTCTTCGCGGGAGAGATCGGCGGTGTTACCGTGTTGGGCAGAAAGATGTGCCGCTTATTCGGATTTCGATCGCAAGGCCCTTCCGCCGTCCATCGCTCCCTGGTGCGCGAGAACAACGCGCTGCAGGTCCAGAGCCGTGAACACCCCGACGGCTGGGGGATCGGCTGGTGGGGCGACGACGGAGCCGCCCCGCAGCTGGTCCGCGGCGCCGGCGCCGCCTACGCCGAGGAGGCCTTCACCCGCCACGCGGAGATGGTGAGCTCCCACGCGGTGCTCGCCCACATCCGCAAGGCGAGCGTCGGCCCCGTCACCCTCGACAACGCCCATCCCTTCCGCTGGGGCCCGTGGCTCTTCGCCCACAACGGGACGGTGACCGACTTCGCCCGCCACCAGGCGCGGATCGAGCAGGAGATCGACGCCGCCTTCGCCCACGTGGTGATCGGCGACACGGACAGCGCGCGCTGCTTCGGCATCTTCCTCAGCAGGCTGGCGCGGCTCACCCCCGATCCGACGAGCGACGTGCCCCTCGCCACCGCGGCCCGCGCCCTGGCGGAGACGGTGCGAACGGTGAGCGCCATCACCGACCCCGACGCGGCGGTGCCCTCGGCCACCACCTTCCTCGTGGGCAACGGCAGCTTGATGCTCGCGATCCGGCGGGGCCGCACCCTCTGGTATTCCACGCACAAGACCCGCTGCCCCGAGCGCGGCACCTGCGCGCGCTTCGGCCCCACCTGCGAGGCGCCGCCTGCTGCGCCCGGCACCGAGGTCAACCACATGCTGATCGCCTCGGAGCGGGTCTCCCTCGAGGACGCCTGGATCGAGGTGCCGGTGGACGGCATCGTGGGCGTGGACGCACAGATGCGCCTCCATCGCTTCCAACTCGGCAATTGGCGGAAGCGCAGCGACTCGTCTGCCGCCTAAGCCGCGGTGAGCGCCGCCACCAGCGCTGCGCCCCGCGCCCCGTAGCCGGTGAGATCCATCTCGCGGGTGCGCAGCCCCGCGTGGCGCAGATCGATCCGCAGCCATTCGCGCGGCGCGGCGTCGGGCACGTTGTCGATCCACTCGACCAGCATCGCCGATCCCGCGCCGACCAGATCGAGGAAGCCGGTGGCGTAGAGCTCGTCGTAGTCGGCGATCCGGTAGAGATCGGCGTGGTGGAGCGGGATCCGCCCGCCCGTGTAGGGATGGACGATGGCGAAGGTCGGCGAAGCGATCTGCTCGCTCGGCACGCCCGCCCCCTCGGCGATCGACCGCACCAGCAGCGTCTTGCCTGCGCCGAGGTCGCCCTGGAGCCCGACGAAATCGCCGGGCCGGAGCAGGGACGCGAGCTTCGCGCCGAAGGCCCGCGTCTGCTGCGGGCTGGAGAAGCGCAAGCTCGCCTTCACCGTTTCCACGTGGCCCACACCTCTGCGATGCCGTCGAGGATGTCGCCGGCGACGAGGCCCATCTCGCCCCGCGCCGCTGCGCGCCTGTCGCCAGCGAGGCCGTGCACGTAGACACCGGCCCGCGCCGCAGCGAAGGCTGCGAGCCCCTGCGCGAGCAGCGCCGCCACCAGTCCCCCGAGCACGTCACCGCTGCCGCCGGTCGCCATCCCCGCGTTGCCCGTGGGGCAGATCGCCACCGCGCCGTCCGGATCGGCGATCACCGTGCGCGCGCCCTTGAGCACCACGGTGCAGCGGTGCCCCCTGGCGAAACGCTGCGCCACGCCGATCCGATCGGCCTGCACCGCCGCCGTCGGGATCCCGGCGAGGCGCGCCATCTCGCCGGGATGCGGGGTGATCACCACCTCGGTGTTCGCATCGAGGAAGCAGTCGGTCGCTTTGGCCACCGCGTTGAGCGCGTCGGCGTCGAGGACCACCGGGCAGGCGGCCTCGGCGAGGAGCCGCGCCACCAGGGCGCCGGTCTCCTCGCCACGGGGAATCCCCGGGCCCGCGAGGATCGCGGCCTTGCCCTGCGCCGCCTCGAGGAGCGCGTCGACGTCGGTGAGGCCGAGCGGGCCGTCGCCCGGGAGCGCGATCCCCATCGCCTCCATCGCGTGGCCGAGGACCTGCGGGATCACCTCGGGGCGCGAGGCGACGCTGACCAGCCCGGCGCCGCCGACGAGTGCCCCCCGCACGGCGAGAGCGGCGGCGCCGCTCTTGCCGGACGATCCCGCGATCACCAGGCAGTGGCCGTAGTTGCCCTTGTGCGAATCGGCGCTGCGCCGAGGCACGAGCCCCTGCACGAAGGCCTTGTCGAGGAGCCGAACCGGCGGCCCGATCCCCAGCAGCGCATCCGGCGGGATGGAGATGTCGGCGACCCGCACCTCGCCGGAGAGATCGGCGCCGGGCTGGAGGACGTGGCCGCGCTTCAGCGTCCCGAAGGTCACGGTGCAGTCCGCCTGCACCACGGCGCCGGGCGGCACGCCGGTGTCGGCGGAGAGGCCGCTGGGCAGATCCACCGCCACCACCCGGGCGCCGCGGCTGCGGGCGTGGTTCACCGCGTCGATCGCCGCGGCGAAATCCCCTTCCGGCTCGCGGCGCAGGCCCGTGCCGAAGATCGCGTCGACGACCACGTCGCCAGGGCCGACGTCGTCGAGCGCCTGCTCGGAGAAATCCTCCGTCGTGCCGCCGAGCCGCTCCCAGATCCCGGCGTTGGTGGCTGCGTCGCCCCGCAGTCGCTCCTGCTCCACGAGCGAGACGATCCGCACGGACGCCGCCGCCACCTGGAGAAGCCGCGCCGCGGCGTAGCCGTCGCCGGCGTTGTTGCCGGCGCCTGCCACCACCACCACCCTGCCGCGCGGCGCGAGCCACTCGCGCACCGCGTCGGCAACGGCGCGGGCCGCGTGCTCCATCAAGAGCAAGCCCGGGATGCCGAACGTCTCGATCGCCGCCGCGTCGACCTCGCGGGCCTCTGCTGCGTCCAGCACGCGCATCGTCTTCACCTGCGCGCGAAGCGGATCAGCTCGACCATGTCGCGCACCGCGCGCTCCATGCCGACGAGCACCGCCCGCGCCACGATGGCGTGCCCGATGTTCAGCTCCTCCATCTCGGGGATCGCAGCGACGGGGATGACGTTCTCGTAGTTGAGACCGTGTCCCGCTGCGACCACGAGCCCCGCGGTCTTCGCGTGGGTGCAGGCCTGCTGCAGCCGGGCGAATGCCTCGGCCCGCTCGGGGTGGGGCAGGTCGCAGTAGCGGCCGGTGTGGAACTCGACGCGGTCGGCGCCGACCGCGTTCGTGGCGTCGACCTGCGCGCGATCGGGATCGATGAACATCGAGACCTCGATCCCAGCAGCGCGGAGCCGCTCCACCGCCTTCGCGAGGTGGGCGCGGGCGCCGGCCACGTCGAGACCGCCCTCGGTCGTGAGCTCCTCGCGCTTCTCCGGAACGAGGGTGACGAGATCGGGCTTCAACTCCAGCGCGATCCCCACCATCTCCTCGGTGGCGCCCATCTCGAGGTTGAGGAGGGTGCGGCAGGTCTCCTTGAGCACCCGCACGTCGCGATCCTGGATGTGCCGCCGATCCTCGCGCAGGTGCACGGTGATCTGGTCGGCGCCGCCGAGCTCGGAGAAGGTCGCGGCAGCGACGGGATCGGGGTAGGTCGCGCGCCGCGCCTGGCGGATCGTCGCCACGTGGTCGACGTTCACGCCGAGCCGGCAAGGTGCCAAAGCCATCGATGTGTCCCCTCCCACGGGGCAGCGGGGCCCCGCAGGCGATTTCAGTGGAGGTTCTCGCCGCCGGGCCCGCGCTTCCTGCTCTTGCGCGGCCGGGCTGCGCGGCTCGCCTTCTCGAGGCGCTGCTCCGCCTCACGGGTCGCCTCCGCCAGCTCGGAGGCAGAGAGATGGAGCGAGGCGAGCTGCCGGTTCAGGTCCCCGCCCCGGCCCTCCTCGCGACGTGCGGGCCGCGGTCCGCGGCGGGCGAAGAAGTCGACGAGGAGGCTCGCAGTCTCGGCGGGCCTCTCCTCCGGCGGGCAGTGGCCGCAGAAGTCGAGGGTGTGGAGCTCGGCGTCGGGGAGCGCCCCGTAGAGCTCCTGGCCGAGGGCCACCGGGCAGACCGGATCCTGCTTGCCCCAGACGAGGAGCGCCGGCGCCTGCAAGGTGCGGATCGCCCGGGCGAGGTCGTCGGTATTGCCGATGTGCTGGAGCATCGCGAACATCGCGCGCTGGTAGCCGGCGTCGGCGGAGGCGGCGTAGGTCTCCACCAGCTCCTCGGTCACCGCGGCGGGATCGCAGAAGATCCGCTTGAGGTAGATGCGGGCGAAGAAGCGCCGCGGCGCCACCGGACTCAGGGCGGTGACGCTGGAGGCGAGGGTTCCCACCAGCGGCGTCATCGGCGCGGCGGCCTGGAGGAGCCAGGGCTGGCTCGCGATCCCCTGCCCGTCGATCACCGCCACGAGGTCGGTGCGCTCGGGGCGGGTGGCGGCGATCTCGAGGGCGATGGCGCCGCCCATCGAGTGGCCCACCACCGCGCGGGCGCGGCGCACGCCGAGGTTGTCCATGAAGCCGCAGACCAGCGCCGCGAGCGCCTTGCGCGAATAGTCCCCGGGGGGCCTGGCGGAGAGGCCACAGCCCTTCAGGTCCAGCGCGAGGACGCGGTAGCCCGCCTCGGCGAGCTGGGGCGCCACCCGGCGCCAGGCAGCGGCCGAGGCGCCCAGTCCATGGACGAGCACCACGGGATCTCCCGCACCCCACGCCTCGTAGTGGATGCGGATGCCCCCCACGGCGGTGAAGCCGTCCTCCCGCACGATTCGACCTTCATGCTCGGGCATCACGTCCGTCGACTCCGTTCGAGCAGAATCCCAGCGTGTTTATACGGTCTCCCAGCGCGCCCGGGCAAACCTTTCCCCGGGGTCGGGCAGGCGGCCGGATGGTAGGGTGCCGGCCATGCGCCTCTTCAGCATCGGTCACTCGACGCGCACCCTGCCCCTCTTTTTCGAGCTCCTCCGGGCCCACGGCATCCGCGGGGTCATCGACGTCCGGGCGATCCCCGCCAGCGGCAGGCAGCCCTGGTTCAACCGGCAGCCCTTCGCGGCGGCGATGCGGGCGGAGGGCTTCGCCTACGAGTGGATGGGCGACAGCCTCGGCGGCGGGCGGGCGGAGGCCGACCTGCCGGAGGTCGCGGGGCTCAAGGAGCCGGCGATGCGGGGCTACGCCGCGTGGATGGCGACCCCCGCCTTCGCCGCCGGGATCGAGCGGCTGATCGAGCTGGGGGGCAGGCTGCCGACCGCCTTCATGTGTGCCGAGGCGGCGCCTGCAGGCTGCCACCGGCTGCTGCTCTGCGACGCGCTCGTGCTCCGGGGGGTGGAGGTGGTCCACGCGATCGATCCCCGGACCGCCCTGCCCCACCAGCGCCACCCCAACCTGCTGCCCCGGGGCCTGGTGCCGACCTACCCGCCGCTGCAGGCGAGCCTCTTCTGATCCGGCGGCTGCACGGGCGACATGCAAGGACGAGATGCAATCGTTCGGCCCGGGCGGCAGCGCTGGGCTTGCGGGGACTGCAGCAACCACACCGATACGAGGCATCGATGAAGAAGCTGGCGCTCGTCTTCGCATGGATCATCGCCCTCGCAGCCTGCGGCGGGACCCAACCGGCTGCCGTGCAGGGGGCTGGCGCCGGTGGTGCGGGTGGCGCCGGCGGTGGCGGCGGTTCGGCGCAGCCGCAGCCCGACACGACGCCGCCCCTCGTCGAGATCCTTCGCCCGGCGGATGGCGATGCCTTCACCACCTCGTCCACCCCGCTGCAGGCGCTGCTCACGGACGAGGTCGGCGTCGTTGCCGTCCACTGGGCCGTGAACGACGGCGCCCCGCAGCCGTTGCGGATCCCGCCTGGCGAGGAGGTTCCCCTGGAGCTCGAGGTACCGCTCCAGCTCGGCCCCAACGCGGTTCGCGTCGGCGCCCTCGATGCCGCGGGCAACGAGGGCGTCGCGACGCTTCTTCTCCACCGCGTCGCCGACCAGGGAGCGCCGGAGATCCTCTCCTTCACCGTCGACGATTGGGACGTGGAGCCCGGTGACGAGGTCCAGCTCAGCTGGGCGGTGCGCGGCGCCGCGCCGCTCGCGCTCCGCATCACGCCCCACTACGCGCCGGGGCCGGATGGCCGCCCGGGACCGACGGGCGCGGCGATCGACGTCGCGGGCCGCCAGTCGCTGAACGTCCGCGTCGACGGTTGGACTCGGTTCGTCCTCTACGCAGGGAACGCTTTCGCCAGCGCCTCCGCCGAGGTCCGGGTGGAAACCGACCCCGTCACGCCCCGGATCGAGCCGCGGGGTGCGGTGCTGGTGGCAGGGGTGGAGCAACGCTTCCGCGTGGCCAACCTGCGGCCGGGCTACCCCGACGTCTATCGCTGGAACGACGGCGTGGCCGAAGACCCAGCGGGCAAGGCGGTACGTTTCTCCAAGGATCTGCCGGGTCGGTACACCCTCCGGGTCTCCGAGGCGAACGGCCTCTCCGACGAGGTGCAGGTGGAAGTGATTGCAGCGCCCGCGGTGCGCTCGCTTCCCCCCTTCATCCGGCAGGCGGGGACCAGCGCCTACCGGTATTGGCTCGCACCGGACGACACCCTCTGGGCGCTCTCCTGGTTCGACAAGGGCTTGCTCCGCTGGAACGAGGCGGACGCGAGCTGGGAGGCGGTGGCGCCTGCGCCCTCGCTCGAGAACCCCTGGCTCACGTCGGGCCCCGGGGCACAGCCGTGTTTCGTCTCCAACCAGACCGCGATGTGGTGCTGGGACGAAGGCAACGGCACATGGATCGCCGAAGCGCTGCCGCCGGAGGGGCGCTCATTCGAAAACGAGGATGGCAGCGTGTTGCTCCTCTCCGAGGAGAACGGCGTCGGCCGGGTCTTGCGGCGTGGTGCGGCGGGCCGCACCTGGGATCCGGTGGGCCCGCTGCTCCCGGCGGGCTTCGTCCCCTGGGCCGCAGCACAACGCGCGGACGGAAGCCTCGTCGTCACGGGGCGCGAGGCGGATCGGTCGACGACGACCTGGGGTTGGCGTGCGCCCTCCGAGGCGTGGATCCCGCTCCCCTCGCCGGTGCAGGCGGACGTGAACCTGCTCGCCAGCGGCGATCGTGTCTTCGCCTGGGGACCCGGGGTCTGGGAGCTCGCTGCAGACGAAGGGACCTGGACCGATCGCTCCACGGGCCTCGACCAAACGGTGAGCAACCTGGCGGTCGGTCCCGGTGGCGTGCTCTTCGCCTCTGCAGGCGGGCACGCAACCGGGCAGCTCCACTCCGATGCGGCCGGCACCTTCACCCCGGTCGCGGAAGCCCTGACCGGCCTCGGGTATTTCGACGTCCGCCGCGATGGCACGGTGATTTCCGGGACGGGTCATCGCCTCGATCCACCCTACGAAGGGTGGAGGCCCTTTGCCGATCGTGGTCTGCCCCCGCCCGATCTCCTCACCGATCTGCAGGGGCGGCTGCTCGTCGGCTGCAGCAACGCGAGCTTGTCGTCCATGGCCGGGGCAACCTCTTCCTCGCCGACGAAGGGGGCCGCTTCGCGCCCTATGCCCCCGGGGTGGTGGACGGTGCGGTGACAAAGGCCGCCGTAGCCGGCGACGGAACCACGTGGCTCTCCACCAGCAGCGACGCTTTCGGCATCGGCGCTGCGCCGGATCACCTGCGCATCCCGGCAGCTAGCGACCATCCCTTCCAGGCACTCGCCATCGACAGCGCCGGGGATCCCGTCGTGGCGCAGAACGGCCAGGTCCTTCGCCGCCGCGACGGGGCGTGGGAGCCGCTGGGCGCTGTGCAGCAGGTAGCCGAGATCGCCGCCGGACCGCAGGGAGAGCTGCTCCTGCTCGACGGAGAAGGCGCCGTGCTCCGGTGGGATCCAGACCTCGGGTCGTGGGTCGCGCTGGGGACCATCGGTAGCGGTGGCCCACCGCCTGCGGTCGAGCAGCTCATCTTCAGCGCGGACGGCACCGCCTGGGCCCGTACGCGTGAGGGCACCTACCACCTGGCGCCGGGGGCGGCGGCGTGGAGCTACGGACCCTTCGGCCCGGAGCCGAGCGAGCTGGTGGCGGGCGACGGTACGCTCCTCGGCCGCATGGGCAATGTCTTCTACGAGCGTGTGGGCGTGAGCTGGGTGCCCCTGCAGACGATGCTGCCGCAGGGCGCCCGGGAGGAGGACGCCTGGCGCTTCCACTTCACGCCGGACGGCGCGCTCTGGGCAGCAGGCCCCACCGCCGGCCTCTGGCGCAGCGGCCCCTGAGGGCCAATATGCAAAGCGCCGCCACGCGGAGGCGGGCGGCGCTTCGTTCTCGTCACGCAGGTGCGCTCGGGCTATTCCAGCGCCCTGGTGAGCGCCTCGCCGATCTCCTGCGCGTAGCTCTGGTTCCGCCTGGCGTCCGGCCCCTCGACCAGCACCCGGGCCTTGGCCTCCGTGCCGGAGAAGCGCACCAGCACGCGACCGTCGGTGCCGAGCTTCAGCTCCACGCCCTTGATCGTCTTGAGCACGGTGGGCAGCTCGTCGAGCTCGCGCCGCTCCTTCACCTTCACGTTGAGCAGCGTCTGCGGCACCGGGCTGAAGCAGGAGGCGAGCTCGCTCATCGGCTTGCCGGCCTGGAGCATCACCGCCAGCAGCGAGAGGCCCGCCACCATGCCGTCGCCGGTGGTGGCGTGATCGAGGAAGATCAGGTGGCCGGACTGCTCGCCGCCGAAGTTGAGCCCCTGCTTGCGCATGCGCTCTACCACGTAGCGATCGCCCACCGCGGTGCGGACCACCTTGCCGCCCACCTCGCTCATCGCGAGGTCGAGGCCCATGTTGCTCATCACCGTGGCGACCACGGTCTTCTTCGCGAGCTGCCGCTTCGCCAGCAGGTGGCGGCCGCAGATCGCCATGATCGCGTCGCCGTCGACGACGTTGCCCTTCTCGTCGCAGACGATCAGGCGGTCGGCGTCGCCGTCGAGGGCGAGGCCCAGCTGCGCGCCGTGCTTCACCACCGCCTTGCACATGCGCTCGGGGTGGAGCGCGCCGGCGCCCTGGTTGATGTTCTTGCCGTCGGGGCTCACGCCGAGGCGGATGACCTTGGCGCCGAGCTCCTCGAAGACCATCGGCGCCACCTTATAGGCGGCGCCGTTGGCGCAATCGAGCACGACGGTTACCCCCTCGAGCGTGAGCTCCTTGGGGAAGATCGACTTGAGGTAGACCACGTAGCGGCCACCGGCGTCGTCGATGCGGAAGGCCTTGCCCACCTTGGTGGCGGTGGGGCGCAGGTGATCGATCGCCTGATCGAAGATCAGCGACTCGAGCTGCGCCTCGGTCTCGTCGGGCAGCTTGAAGCCGTCGCGACCGAAGAATTTGATCCCGTTGTCCTGGTAGGGATTGTGGGAGGCGCTGATCACCGCGCCGGCGTCCGCGCGCATCGACTGGACGAGGTAGGAGATGCCGGGCGTCGGCATCGGCCCCACCAACAGCGCATCCACGCCCATCGAGCAGAGACCGCTCATCAGCGCGCCTTCGAGCATGTAGCCCGAGAGCCGCGTGTCCTTGCCGATCACCACCCGGTGGCGGTGCTTGCCGTTCCGGATCGAATAGGCCAGCGCGCGCCCGAGCTGCAGCGCGATCTCCGCCGTCATCGGGTAGACGTTCGCAACGCCGCGGACGCCATCGGTCCCGAAGAGCTTGCGCCTGATGCTCCCGCTCTCTTTCGCCATCACCAAACCTCGCCCGCCCCCCTGCATCTCCTGCGATCAGGGTAGCGATGCCACACCAGCAGACAACCCGCCCATCCCCCGCAGGGCGGGGCCGAGAGGGCTCTTTACACTCCGTTCCCATCGTCGTCCACCCCATGGCCATGCGTCTGCAACCGGCCGGGCGGGCGGTCGCGGCGCGGCACCGTCGGTCACGCCGGCGCACACCTGGCGTTTCCCCGCCGCTGCATCGCCGTCCTTTGCCGGCAAGGCTCCGCCCGCTATGGTGCCCGCGATGTCCGCCACCCCCTCGAGCCTCGCCCGCCGCCGCCGTCTCCGCCTCTGGCTCCACCTCGCCTGGACCTTCTTCGGCGGCGCCTGGATCGGCCTCGTTGCGCTCGCCTGCGCCGCCGGCTTCCTCGTCATCGCCGGCGAGGGCGAGGAAGGCGTACCCGTGTCGATCGTCGGCATCGCGGTGGCGTTCTTCGGCCTGTGGTGGCTCGCCGCCCTCGTCCCGGCGCGGGATCCGGCGCCGGCGGACGATGGCCCCCTCCTCGACAGGCAGGCGGAGCCCGCGATCCACACAGCGGTGGAGCGGGCCGCAGCCGCGGTGGGCATGCGCCTTCCCATCGAGATCGTGATCAGCCCATCCGCCGGCGCTTCCTGCCAGGAGATGGGCTGGCTCCTCGGCAGGCGCCGCTGTCGGGTGGAGATCGGCGCGGCCCACCTGCAGGCACTCGACCAGGCGCAGCTGGAGGGGCTGCTCGCCTTCCATCTCGCCCACCAGGCGGACGGGGATCTCCTCCTGCGCCGGGTGATCGCCGGGACGATGCGCATCATCGAGCGAGCCGACGGCCTGCGTGCGCGCAACCTCGCCTCCCACCGGCGCCGCATCGTCGACGCCTGGCTCGCCTACCAGGAGGTCCACGCCCATGCGATAGACGCCGCGGCAGCGCGGGCCGTGGGCGGGAACCTCTACCGCAGCGCCCTGCGGCGCAGCTCGATCGTGCCGGGGATCTTCGATCAATTCCTCAGCGACGAGGTGCAGCCGATCCTCGACGAGTCGCTCGCGCCGGGCGATCTCTACGAGGGGTTCCGCCTCTGCCTCGAGGCCCTCGAGGAGACGGGGCAGCTCGAACGGATCGAGGAGCGGGCGGGCGAGGAGGAGCGGACCGGCAGCGCCCCCACGCTGGGAGAGCGCCTCGACTTCCTCCGCACGCAGCCGCCTTCCCTCGACTCCCTGGCCGCAGCCGTGGCGGGGATGCCGGCGCGCAGCCTCCTCGCGGAGCCCGCGCCGCTCGAAGCGGCGTGCGCGGCCCGCCTGCTGCGGCCGTCCGAGGAGGCGGAGACGATCGGCTGGAGCGAGGTGGGCGAGCGGGTCTGGGCGGTGCGCTACCGCCGGGCAGCGGCTGCCCTCCGGGGTGCGCTGCCGCCCAACACCAGCCTCGCCTTCGTGATCGACTGGCTCGCTGCAGCCCCGGCGCAGCTGGCGCTGGCAGCAGCCGCCTGGCCCCGGCTCCTCGATCGGGACCTCACCGACGAGCATCGCAGCGCAGAGGCCCGGCAGCTGCTGGAGCGCGGCCTCGCAGGCTGGATCGGCGAGGAGCTCGAGCGCCGTGGCTGGCGCTGGGATACCTCACCCGGCTATGCGGTGGAGCTGGTCGACGCCGAGGGCGCGCGGGTCGCGCCTGCAGCGATCCTCGGCCCGATCGGCGAGAGCGCCGGCGCTGTCGAGGCACTGCACGAGCGCCTCGCGGAGCTGGGCCTCGGCGGCAAGCCCGCGCCGCTCCGCCAGCCGGCGCGGAGCCGCTCCTGGCTCCACTGATCAGGGCGAAGGGACGCGCTGGTAGCGGAAGACGAGCGGTTCGGCCTGCGCGCGATCGAGGGTGACGGTGAGCGCCTCCCCGTCGCGGCGGTAGGTGATCCGCCGCACCTTCTCCTCGCCCATCGGCTCGAAGATCGCCTCCGCCGGTCCGTGGCGCACGAGGCGCCAGGCCGTCTTCGCCCCCCGCTCCTCCAGCCGGTCCGCCACCGCGCCGAAGTGGCGGAGGTGAAGCACCAGCCTGTCCTCGCTCTGGTGGAGGATCGCCGCCTCGAGGTCCCGGGGCTCGGGCCCCTCCAGCACCCGGGCGACGCCGAGCTGGCTGTTGCCCACCGGAGCGGTCCAGACCTCCTCGATGAACATCCCGTCCCGCTCGCCTCGCCAGGTCCCGGTGAGAAAGCGGAGGTTTTCGAGGGCGGCGGATCCGGGTGCCGCCAGAGGCTGGGGGCGGGACGCGGTCTTCTCCGCAGCGGCGGGGGCGCCTTCGGCGGTGCAGGCGGCAGCGAGCAGGAGGGGCAGGAGGCGGGACGAGCGCATGGCTGCATCTTCCCTGCCCAGCCGCCCGGGGCAAGGGGGGCTTTACAGAAACGAACGGTCGTGCGAATTATCCAGCCCATGGGCAAGGGAGACGAAACCCGCACCGCCGTGCTCGATCACGCGCTCCGCGAGGCCTCCCGGGTCGGCCTCGAGGGGTTGAGCATCGGCAACCTCGCCCGCGACCTGGGGATGTCGAAGAGCGGCCTCTTCGCCCATTTCCAGTCCAAGGAAGCGCTGCAGATCCAGGTGCTCGAACGGGCGGCTGCCCGCTTCTTCGAGACGGTCCTCGCCCCGGCGCTGGCGGTCCCCCGGGGTGAGCCCCGCCTCCGCGCCCTCTTCGAGAGTTGGATGGGGTGGAGCCAGGCCTGCGAGCTGCCAGGCGGCTGCGTCTTCGTGGCTGCTGCAGCGGAGCTCGACGACCAGGCGGGACCGGTGCGCGACACGCTGGTGCGGATCCAGCGGGACTGGTTCGAGGCGCTGGCCCGCGCCGCCAGCCTCGCCGCAAGCGAGGGGCACGTGCGCCGCGACCTCGACGCGGAGCAATTCGCCCACGATCTCTACGCCGTCATCCTCGGCTACTATCACGCCCACCGGCTCCTGCGGGATCCGCGCGCAGCCGACCGTGCCCGGCGGGCCTTCGAAGCGCTGCTCGCCCAGGCGCGCCCCTGATCCCCCACGCCCCCGATCCGCAAGGAGAAGACGATGCAGACCACTGCCCCGGCCCGGCCAAAGAAAAGCACGAACGTTCGGCTACCAATGCTCGCCCTGCAGACCACCTTCCGGACCCTCGGCACAGCAACGCCCGGGCTCGCGGCCCGCCTCGCCGAGCACCTCTGGTCCCGGCCACCGAAAGCGCCCGTCCGCCCGGAGCACCATGCCGCCCTGGCCAGGGCGAAGCTGCACCGCCTCCCGGTCGAGGAGATGGATCTCGCCCTCTACAGCTGGGGCGAGGAAGGGCCCGCCGCCCTCCTCGTCCACGGCTGGGGCGGTCATGCCGGGCAGCTCACATCACTGGTGGAACCCCTGCGGCAGCACGGCTTCCGGGTCCTCGCCCTCGATGCCCCCTGCCACGGGTCGAGCAGGGGCGGCAGCCCCACCCTGCTCCACTACGGCAGGGCCCTCGCCGCGGTCGCCCGTTTCGCCGGCGGGATCGAAGCTGTCGCCGCCCACTCGATGGGCGCCGCCGCCGTCTCGTGGGGGATGAGCGAGCACGGCCTCGCTGCGAAGCGCGCGGTCTTCCTCGCCCCGTCCGGCGACATGAAGGAGGCCTCCCTGCGCTTCGCCAGCCTGCTCGCGATCCCCGCGCCGGTCCGCGACGAGATGCAGCGGCGCTTCGAGCGCAGGCTCGGCGTCACCTGGGATCGCTTCCGCGTGCCGGCGGTGGCGCCGGCGATGCGCGCCCAGCTCCTCGTGATCCACGACGCGGGCGATCGCGAGGTGCCGGTGCAGGAGGGTGCGGCGATCGCCGCCGATTGGCCCGGCGCGAAACTGATCCGCACCAACGGCCTCGGCCACCACCGCCTCCTCCGGGACGCAGCGACGGTGGCGGAAACCGCAGACTTCCTCCGCCACGGCCACGGTTAACCAATGCGGCGGTAGATCCGCTCGGCCTCGTCGACGACCTCGTAATCGGTGGCGTGCACCGTGTGGTCGAGGACCTCGCGCCGCCCCAGCGCCAGCATGCCGAAGCGGCGCAGGCTCCCGTAGATCAGCCGATGCACCCGGGCCTGGAGCGTGGGGTTGAAGTAGATCATCACGTTGCGGCAGAGCACGAGGTGGAACTCGTTGAAGGAGCCGTCGGTGACGAGGTTGTGCTGGGCGAAGACCACGTTCCGCCGCAGGGACGACTTGATCTGCGCATGGTCGGCGGTGGCGCTGTACCAGTCGGAGAGCGACCGCTTCCCCCCCGCCGCGATGTAGTTGGCGGTGTATTCCTTCATCTGGTTGAGGGAGAAGACGCCGCTGCGCGCCTTCTCCAGGACGGCGGCGTTCATGTCGGTGGCGTAGATCCGGCAGCGATCGTAGAGCCCCTCCTCCTCGAGGAGCATCGCCATCGAGTAGACCTCCTCACCGGTCGAGCACCCCGCGTGCCAGATCCGCACGAAGGGATGGGAGCGGAGCATCGGCACCACCCGCTCCCGGATCGCGCGGAAGAAGCTCGGGTCCCGGAAGAGCGAGGTCACGTGCACCGAGAGGTGCCCGAGGAGCCGATCCAGCGCAGCCGGATCGTGGAGCACCAGCGCCTGCAGCTGCGAGACGTTGCGGATCTTCTCGGACTGGAGCGCGTTGCGCAGCCGCCGCTTCAGCGACGCGCGCGCATAGTCGCGGAAGTCGATCCCGTGGTGCCGCCACAACCCTTCGAGGAGAAGGGAGACCTCGATCTCCTCCAGCGTCTCGGGCGCCGCCGCTTGGCCGCGCTCCCTGGCACCGGAGGCCGTTTCGTACAGCTCTCGCTCAGCCACCGCCGCCCTCCTGCACGGCCGCGCCCCCGGAGGAAGGCGCGGCCCGTCGCCTTCCATCAGGCCTCGGGACGCACCTGCGACCCGGTCGCCGGCTTCTTCTCGCCGGCACCGTAGAGCCACACCCGCAGTAGCGAGAGGAGCTGGTCGGTATCCACCGGCTTGGTGATGTAGTCGGAGGCGCCCGCCTCGATGCACTTCTCCCGATCACCCTTCATCGCCTTCGCGGTGAGCGCGATGATCGGCAGGTGGCGGAAGGTGCCCTCCTGGCGGATGGCCCGCATCGTCTCGTAGCCGTCCATCTCCGGCATCATCACGTCCATCAGGACCACGTCGATCTCGGGGTTGGCCTTCAGGGTTTCGAGACCCTTCCTGCCGTTCTCGGCGAAGAGGACCTTCATCGCCTGGCGCTCGAGGACGCTGGTGAGCGCGAAGATGTTCCGCACGTCGTCGTCCACGACGAGCACCGTGCGGCTGGAGAGGATCGGGTCCTGGACCCGCTTGAGCATCTCGCGCTTCTCGACGGGGAGGTTGCTCTCCACGCGGTGGAGGAAGAGCGCGGTCTCGTCGAGGAGATGCTCGGGCGAGCGCACCCCCTTGATCACGATCGCATCGGAGACGCGCTTCAGGGCAATCTCCTCCTGCTCGGTGAGCTCCTTGCCCGTGTAGATCACGATGGGCAGCCGCTCCCCGGCCTTCTCGTGGAGCTTCTCGATCAGCTCCACCCCGTCCATGTCGGGAAGGCCGAGGTCGAGGACCACGCAGTCGAAGTGCTTCTCGTCGAGGGCCGCCAGCGCCGCGGCACCGCTGCCCACCGCGGTGGTCTTCACGTCGCCGTTGCCGATGAGGTTGCGGATCGCCATCCGCTGCTTCTCGTCGTCTTCGACCACGAGCAGGTTCTTCACCGGCCGCTCGAGGAAGGTGGTGACCGAGTCGAGGGCGTCGCCGATCTGTTCCCGGCTCGCGGGCTTCTGCAGCCAGGCGAGGGCGCCGAGGCGCAGGCCCCGCTTCCAATTGGCGTCGGAGCCGGTGATCACGTGGACCGGGATGTGCCGGGTGGCGGCGTCGTGCTTGAGCCGGTCGAGGACGGTCCAGCCGTCGGCGCCGGGCAGGCGCAGGTCGAGGGTGATGGCGTCGGGCTTGAGCTCCCGGGCCAGGGCGAGGCCGGTGTCGCCGCGGGAGGCGACGATGCCCTTGAAGCCCTTCTCCCTGGCGAGGTCGAGGAGCACCCGGGCGAAGCCCGGATCGTCCTCCATGATGAGCACCTTGCGATCGCCGTCCTGGAGCTGCTGGCGATCGTCTTCGATGCCGGGCGGCAGGAGCGCGGTGTTCACGTCCTCGGGGAGCGCGCCGGCGCTCCACATCTCGCCCATGGTGCCGCCGCCCCAGGGGACGTTGCGCAGGGGCGAACGGACGGGCTGCGGGAGGAAGGTCCGGGGCAGGTAGAGCGTGAAGGTGCTGCCCTTCCCCGGCTCGCTCTTCACCACGATCTCGCCGCCGAGCAGCGTCGCCAGCTCGCGGCTGATCGAGAGGCCGAGCCCGGTGCCACCGTATTTGCGGCTGGTGGTGCCATCCGCCTGCTGGAAGGCCTCGAAGATGATCCGCTGCTTGCTCTCGGCGATGCCGATCCCGGTGTCCTCCACCGAGAAGGCGATCACGCCCTCGGCGCGCTGGAGCGAGGTGTTGCCCGCGCTCCAGCCACCCTTCGCCTCCTCGACCCGCAGGATCACCGATCCCTTCTCGGTGAACTTGAACGAGTTGGCGAGGAGGTTTTTGAGGACCTGCTGCAGCCGCCTGCCGTCGGTGTACATCGAGCGCGGCAGCGCCGGCGAGAACTCCACCCGGAACTCGAGCCCCTTGTCGGCGGCGACCTGGCGGAAGGTGCGCTCCACGTATTCGCGGGCCTGGCCGAGCACGAACTCGTCGATGTCCACCGCCATGGTCCCGGACTCGATCTTGGAGAGATCGAGGATGTCGTTGATCAGCGAGAGGAGATCGGAGCCCGAGGCGTGGATCGTCTCGGCGAACTCCACCTGCCGGTCGTCGAGGTTCCCCTCGCCGTTGTCGGCGAGGAGCCGCGAGAGGATGAGCAGGCTGTTGAGCGGCGTGCGCAGCTCGTGGCTCATGTTGGCGAGAAACTCGCTCTTGTACTTCGAGGCCAGCGCCAGCTGCTGGGCGCGCTCCTCGAGGGCGAGCTTCGCCTGCTCGATCTCCCGGTTCTTCCGCTCCACCTCGGCGTTCTGCACCTGGAGCAGGCGCGAACGCTCCTCGAGCTCCTCGTTGGTCTGCTGCAGCTCTTCCTGCTGCTGCTTGAGGCGCTCCTCCGAGGCCTGGAGCGAACGGGCCTGCTGCTCGAGGCGCCGGTTGGTCTCGGTGAGCTCGCTCTGCTGGCTGCGCAGCTCGTCGGCGAGCTGGGTGGACTGCTTGAGCAGCTCCTCGGTGCGCATGCCGGCGGCGATGGTGTTGAGCACGATGCCGATCGACTCGGTGAGCTGATCGAGGAAGGCGAGGTGGATCTCGTTGAAGCGATAGAAGGAGGCGAGCTCGACCACCGCCTTCACCTCCCCCTCGAAGACCACCGGCAGCACCACGATGTTGCGCGGCGCCGCGTCGCCGAGGCCCGACGAGATCCGGATGTAGTCCTCCGGTACGTCGGTGATGAGGATCCGCTCCTTCTCGAGGGCGCACTGGCCGACGAGGCCCTCGCCGGTCTTGAAGCGGTTGGAGAGGCCCTTGCGCTCCTTGTAGGCGTAGCTGGAGAGGAGCTGCAGCGTGTTCTTGTCGCTGGGGTCCATCAGGTAGAAGACCCCGTGCTGCGCGGAGACCAGCGGCGCCAGCTCGTTCAGGATGAGCTTGGAGACCGCTTCGAGGTCGCGCTGGCCCTGCAGCAGCCGGGTGAACTTGGCGAGGTTCGTCTTCAGCCAGTCCTGCTCGGTGTTCCTCCGGGTGGTCTCCCGGAGGTTCAGGATCATCTGGTTGATGTTGTCCTTGAGGGCCGCGAGCTCGCCCTGCGCCTCCACCGCAATCGACCGGGTGAGGTCGCCCTTGGTCACCGCGGTGGCCACCTCGGCGATGGCGCGGACCTGGGTCGTGAGGTTGGCGGCGAGCTGGTTCACGTTGTCGGTGAGGGCGCGCCAGATGCCGGCGGCGCCGGGCACCTTCGCCTGGCCGCCGAGCTTGCCCTCCACACCCACTTCTCGGGCGACGTTGGTCACCTGGTCGGCGAAGATTGCGAGGGTGTCGATCATGCCGTTGATGGTGTCGGCGAGCGCGGCGATCTCGCCCTTCGCTTCCAGCGCCAGTTTGCGCTTCAGATCACCGGCTGCGACCGCGGTGACCACGTTGGCGATGCCTCGCACCTGCGCGGTGAGGTTCGAGGCCATCAGGTTCACGTTGTCGGTGAGGTCCTTCCAGGTGCCGGCGACGCCGGGCACGTCCGCCTGGCCGCCGAGCTTGCCTTCCGTACCCACCTCGCGGGCGACGCGGGTCACTTCCGAGGCGAACGACCGGAGCTGATCCACCATCGTGTTGATGGTGCTCTTCAGGTCGAGCATCTCGCCCTTCACGTCCACGGTGATCTTCTTGGAGAGGTCACCGGTCGCCACCGCGGTGGTCACGTCCGCGATGTTGCGCACCTGGTCGGTCAGGTTGGACGCCATCGAGTTGACGTTGTCGGTGAGGTCCTTCCAGACGCCCGAGACGCCGCGCACGTCGGCCTGCCCGCCGAGCTTGCCTTCCGTACCCACCTCGCGGGCGACGCGGGTCACTTCCGAGGCGAAGGAGCCGAGCTGATCGACCATCGTGTTGATGGTGTTCTTGAGCTCGTAGATCTCCCCCTTCACGTCCACGGTGATCTTCTTGGAGAGATCACCGTTCGCGACCGCCGTGGTGACCTCGGCGATGTTTCGAACCTGCGAGGTGAGGTTCGACGCCATCGAGTTCACGTTGTCGGTGAGGTCCTTCCAGGTGCCGGCGACGCCGGGCACGTCCGCCTGGCCGCCGAGCTTGCCTTCCGTACCCACTTCGCGGGCGACGCGGGTCACTTCCGAGGCGAAGGAGCCGAGCTGATCGACCATCGTGTTGATGGTGTTCTTGAGCTCGAGGATCTCGCCCCGCACCTCCACCGTGATCTTCTTGGAGAGCTCGCCGTTCGCCACCGCCGTGGTCACCCGGGCGATGTCTCGCACCTGGGCGGTGAGGCCCGAGGCCATCGAGTTCACGCTGTCGGTGAGGTTCTTCCAGGTACCTGCGACCCCGCGCACCTGCGCCTGGCCGCCGAGCTTGCCTTCCGTGCCCACTTCCCAGGCGACGCGGGTCACTTCCGAGGCGAAGGAGGAGAGCTGGTCCACCATGGTGTTG
Source organism: Vulgatibacter sp. (assembly GCF_041687135.1). NCBI lineage: Bacteria > Pseudomonadati > Myxococcota > Myxococcia > Myxococcales > Vulgatibacteraceae > Vulgatibacter > Vulgatibacter sp. Next base: position 64,307 of record NZ_JAWLCN010000014.1, read on the forward strand.
ATGGTGTTCTTCAGCTCGAGCATCTCACCGCGGACGTCCACGGTGATCTTCTTGCCGAGATCGCCGTTCGCCACGGCCGTGGTCACCTCGGCGATGTTGCGCACCTGCGAGGTGAGGTTCGAGGCCATGGAGTTCACGTTGTCCGTGAGGTCCTTCCAGACGCCGGAGACACCCTTCACCTCCGCCTGGCCGCCGAGCTTGCCTTCCGTACCCACTTCGCGCGCGACGCGGGTCACCTCCGAGGCGAAGGATCCGAGCTGATCCACCATCGTGTTGATGGTGTTCTTGAGCTCGAGGATCTCGCCTCGCACGTGCACGGTGATCTTCTTGGAGAGATCACCGGTCGCCACCGCCGTGGTCACCTCGGCGATGTTTCGAACCTGCGCGGTGAGGTTCGATCCCATCAGGTTCACGTTGTCGGTGAGGTCCTTCCAGACGCCGGAGACGCCGCGGACGTCGGCCTGGCCACCGAGCTTGCCTTCCGTACCCACTTCGCGGGCGACGCGGGTCACTTCCGAGGCGAAGGAGGAGAGCTGATCGACCATGGTGTTGATGGTCTGTTTCAGCTCGTAGATCTCGCCCTTCACGTCGACGGTGATCTTCTTGGAGAGATCGCCGTTTGCCACCGCCGTGGTCACCTCGGCGATGTTTCGAACCTGGGAGGTGAGGTTCGAGGCCATCGAGTTCACGTTGTCGGTGAGATCCTTCCAGACGCCCGAGACGCCGTTCACGTTGGCCTGGCCGCCGAGCTTGCCTTCCGTACCGACTTCGCGGGCGACGCGGGTCACTTCCGAGGCGAAGGAGGAGAGCTGATCGACCATGGTGTTGATGGTCTGCTTCAACTCGTAGATCTCTCCCTTCACGTCGACGGTGATCTTCTTGCCGAGATCGCCCGTCGCCACCGCCGTGGTGACCTCGGCGATGTTGCGGACCTGCGCCGTCAGGTTCGACGCCATCAGGTTCACGCTGTCGGTGAGGTCCTTCCAGGTGCCCGAGACGCCATCCACCTGCGCCTGGCCGCCGAGCTTGCCCTCGGTGCCCACTTCGCGGGCGACGCGGGTCACCTCCGAGGCGAAGGAGCCGAGCTGGCCGACCATGCCGTTGACCAGCCGGGCCGTGCGGAGGAACTCGCCCTGCAGCGGCCTGCCCTCCACCTCGAGGGACATCGAGGCGGTGAGGTCGCCGCGGGCCACCGCGCCGATGACGCGGGTGACCTCGGTGGTCGGGTGGACGAGGTCGGTGATCAGCGTGTTGACCGACTCGATCGACGAGGCCCACGAACCCTTCGCCCCCCGGAGGTCGGCACGGGCGGAGAGCTTGCCCTCCTTGCCGACCACCTCGCTCAGGCGAGCCAGCTCGTTGGCGGTGGCTTCGTTGAGCTCGATGATCTCGTTGAGCGCGTCGCAGACCTTGCCTGCGAGGCCGCTCCGGTCCACCGGCATGCGCTCGGTGAAGTCGCCCTTGCGGACCGAGACGAGCACGGACAGGAGCTGCTTGAGATCGAGGGTGTCGCTGGAGCCAGCGTTGGCCGTCGGCATGGCGGTCGTTCTCCGTGGGGCGTTGCAGTGCGGGCCGGGCGGCGGATGCCCGGCGGCGTTCTTCAGCAGAGCTCGCCGAGCAGGCGGAAGAGCTCTTCGATCTTCACGGGTTTGATCAGGTGGGCGTCGAAGCCCGCCTCGCGGGCCTTGCGCGCGACGTCGTCGCCGCCGTAGCCGGTGAGGGCCACCAGCCGCGTGTTCTCGGGGGGCAGGTCGCGGCGGACGCGCTGCGCCACCTGGTAGCCGTCGAGGCCAGGCAGGCCGATGTCGACCAGGGCGACGTTGGGCTTCCTGGCCACGATCATCTCGGCGCCGGCGGCACCGTCCGCCGCCTCGGCCACCTCGTGCCCCTCGAACTCGAGCAGGTCACGGAGGGTGAGCCGGATGTCTTCGTTGTCCTCGACGAGGAGGATGCTGCGCGCGACGCTCTCCATCTTTCCCTTCTCCTCGACCGACTTCGCCGCTGCCTCTGCTGCCTGCACCACGACCGGCAGCCGAACGGTGAAGCGGGCCCCCTTGCCGGGACCGTCGCTGTGGGCGTCGACGGTTCCACCGTGCAGGTGGGCGAGACTGCGAACCAGGGTGAGACCGAGGCCGAGGCCGCCCCTGGCGCGGTCGGAGGTCGGATCGATCTGCACGAAGGTCTCGAAGACCTGCTCGAGCATCTCCGGGCGGATTCCGACACCGTCGTCCTCGACCGAGACGACCAGGTCGCTTCCCTCGACGACGCAGGCGAGGCGGATGTTGCCGCCCTCGTCGGTGTATTTGGCGGCGTTGTGGATGAGGTTCGCGATCACCTGGGCGAGGCGGGTCGCGTCGGCGTCGACGAGGACGCTGCCGTCGGGCTGGACCACCTCGAGGTGGTGCATCTTCGCCTGCACCAGCGGCGCGCCGGTCTGCAGCGCGTGCTCGACGACGGTGCGGAGCTCGACCCGCTCGCGGCGCAGCGCGATCTTTCCCTGCGTGATCCGCGAGACGTCGAGGAGGTCGTCGACGAGGCGGGCCATGTGGAGCGCCTGCCGCTCCGCTGCGGCGACGGAGCGCAGGGCAGGCTCCTCGCCGTCGATGCGCCGGCGCACCAGGCTGAGTGCGTTGACGATCGGCGCGAGCGGGTTGCGCAGCTCGTGGGCGAGCATCGCCAGAAATTCGTCCTTGCGCCGGTCGGCGGCGCGCAGATCGGCGGCGCTCTTCTGCAGCTGCCGCACCAAGCCCACGCGGTCGAGGCCGATGGCGAGCTGATCGGCCGCCACCTGCAGCACGGCGAGCTCGTCGTCGCTGATCGTGGCCCGCTCCCTGCTACCGAATCGCACCACGCCGAGGAGGCGTCGTTCGGCGAGGAGGGGCAGCGCGGTGCCGCAGAGGACGCCGGCCTTCCGGGCTTCGGCGGCGATGGCGTCGTCAGAATCCTGCACGTGCTGCAGCACCACCGGCGCGCGCTGCGCCAGGGCCTCCCGGATCGCCGGCGTGTCACCCCGGGGGGCGAGCTCCAGCCCGCGCTTCCACGCCAGCGACATCTCGCCGTGGTGGCCCTCGCAGAGGTGGAGGGACCCCACGTCGAAACCGAGGCGTTCGGCGACCTCGTCGCAGACCGCCGGAACGAAGACGGTGGGATCGCTCTCCCCGAGGAGGATGCTGCCCACCGTCGCCAGGGTCTGGAGGCGCTCGTTGTTGGCCTCGAGGCGCTCGCGCTCCCAGCGCGCCCGCGCCTCGGCGAGGCTGCGCTCGTGCTCACGGCGGGAGGCCTCTTGCAGCAGCTGCGCCTGGCGGACGACCTCCGTGTTCTTGCGATGGAGATCGAGGAAGACCGCGACCTTGGACTTGAGGACGCTGGGAACGATCGGCTTGAAGAGGAAATCGACCGCGCCCAGGTCGTAGCCCCGCTGCACCGCCGAGCTCTCGTGCTCGAAGGCGGTGAGGAAGATCACGGGTAGATGCTTGCTGCGATCCCGCGAACGGATCAGCCGCGCCGTCTCGAAGCCATCGAGGCCGGGCATCTGGATGTCGAGGAGAACGAGCGCGAAATCACGCTCGAGTACGCGCAACAGCGCTTCATCACCGGACGTCGCCTTGACGAGATTCGCCCCCAGGTCCTGGAGCACGGCCTCGAGGGAAAGGAGGTTGCTCGGATTGTCGTCTACCGCGAGAACGTCCACCCGTTCGCCCCACATACCGCTCCGCTCCCTACCCGGGGTTGATGGTCCATCTGGGTCGCTGGATTGGGCCGCGTGAAAGTCGTTCCGAAGGGGCTTTCCCGCAAGCCCGGGATGGCACTCGGAGCGAAGTTGAATCGCGGGTGATGTCGACTCCCACACACTGCCCTCCCCAAACGGGGAATGGCCGACACCCCGAGCATGGTGAACTTCCCGACGTGGAAGGCCCTCCGCACCGCTCCGAGCCGGTTACCAGCCCGATCCGGCCTGCCTGGATCCCCGAGCGGCTCTACCCCTTTCGGAGCCGCTACCTCTCCATCGACGGCTGTCGACTGCACTACATCGACGAAGGCGAGGGTCCACCGCTCCTCCTCCTGCACGGGAACCCCACCTGGTCGTTCGTCTACCGGGAGATCGTCCTCGCGCTCCGGGACCGATTCCGCTGCATCGCCCCCGACTATCCGGGCTTCGGCCTCTCCGTGGCCCACGCCGGCTACGGCTTCACCCCAGCGGAGCACACCCACGTCGTCGAGCAGCTCGTCCAGCATCTCGATCTCGAGGGCGGCGCGCTCATGGGACAGGAATGGGGGGGTCCCATCGGCCTTGCCATCGCCGCTCGGCATCCGGACCGCTTCCGGGCGCTGGTGTTGGGGAATTCCTGGGCCTGGCCGGTGAACCGGAGCCCCCGTTTCGCGGCCTTCTCGCGCCTCGTCGGGGGCAGCGGCGGCAGCTGGCTGATCGAGCACCTCGACGCCTTCGTCGAGCTGGGCCTGCGCCTGGGCGCCACGCGCAAGCTGCCTCGCGAGGTGATGGACGCCTACCGCGGCCCCTTTCCCACCCCGACCGCGCGGCTGCCGACGGCGGTCTTCCCCCGGGAGATCCTGGGGAGCCGCCACTTCCTCCTCGAGGTCGAGCACGGGCTCCGCGCCCTCGCGGAGAAGCCGACGCTGCTGGTCTGGGGCGACCGCGACCTCGCCTTCCGCGGGCCGGAGCGGCGGCGCTTCGAGCGGACCTTTCCGCTGCACGAGACGGTGATCCTCCGGGGGGCTGGGCACTACATCCAGGAGGACGATCCCCGGGGGATCGCCCGGGCGATCCGCCGCTTCTGGGACGACCGCTTCACCCACTGATCCCGCAGGCGGTGGGCATCGGGCCAGCCGTGCGGACCGGCCGGAAGGCGGGCGCCGGATCCGCGGTTCTCCTTCCGGTGGATCCGCAGAAGAAGCTCGCCATCCTCGCCGACGCGGCCAAATACGACGCATCCTGCGCCTCGAGCGGCGGCAGCCGCCGCGCCGCGCCCGGCGGCCTCGGCAGCGCCGAGGGGATGGGCATCTGCCACAGCTACACGCCGGACGGCAGGTGCGTGTCGCTGCTCAAGATCCTGCTCACCAATTTCTGCATCTACGACTGCACCTATTGCGTGAACCGCATCTCCAGCGACACGCCCCGCGCCCGCTTCACGCCGGAGGAGGTGGTCTCCCTCACCCTCGACTTCTACCGGCGCAACTACATCGAGGGGCTCTTCCTGAGCTCCGGCGTGCTCCGGAGCCCCGATCACACGATGGAGGAGCTGGTGCGGGTCGCCCGCCTCCTCCGCGAGGACCACGGCTTCGCCGGCTACATCCACCTCAAGGTGGTGCCCGGCGCCTCGCCGGAGCTGATCGAGGCGGCGGGTCTCCACGCCGATCGCGTCAGCGCCAACGTGGAGCTGCCCACCGAGGCGGACCTCGCCCGGCTGGCGCCCGAGAAGAAGCTGCCGGTGATCGACGAGACGATGGGCCGGATCCACCTCCGCCGGACCGAGGCGAAGGAGGAGCGCCGCACCTTCGCCCCAGCGGGACAGAGCACCCAGATCATCGTCGGGGCCACCGACACGCCGGACGCCACCATCCTCGCCACCTCGTCGCGGCTCTACGAAACCCATCGCCTCCGCCGGGTCTATTACTCGGCCTTCAGCCCCATCCCCGGCGCCGACGTGCGGCTGCCGGCGAAGTCGCCGCCGCTGGTCCGCGAGCACCGGCTCTACGAGGCCGATTGGCTGATCCGCTTCTACGGCTTCGAGGCGCAGGAGCTGGCGGGAGCGGACGCGCCGCAGCTCGATCTCGGGATCGATCCCAAGCTCGCCTGGGCGCTGCGCAACCGTGCCTACTTCCCGGTGGACCTCAACATCGCGCCGCGGGGCGCCTTGCTGCGGGTACCGGGGATCGGCGTCCGGGGCGCCGAGCGGATCGTCGAGGCCCGGCGGCACCGCCGCCTGCGCATCGCCGACCTCGGCAAGCTGCGGGTGGCGAAGAACCGGGCGCTGCCCTTCGTCGTCGCCGCCGACCACAACCCCACCGCCGCCTGGATCGACCGCGACGATCTGCGCGAGCGGATCGTCCGTCCGCAGGCGGCGCAGCTCTCGCTCTTCGACGCGGCGGCGCCAGCAGCGGCCCCGGAGCCTGCGCCCCTCGCGCCGGCGCTCTCGGGGGAGCTGTGATTCACGTCGCGGTGGAGCCGGGGTGGCACCCCTTCCGCGACCAGGCCCTGCGCCTCCTCCAGGCGGCGACGCCTCCCGAGGCGGTGGCCTGGGAGGAGGCGGGCGCCGCGCAGGCAGCGCTGCCCCTCTTCGCAGCGGAGGCGGTGCCCGCGGCGACGGGGCCGGTACCGAAGGTGCCGCGGGCCTTCGTCGACCGGGCGCAGCGGGTGATCTGCCACCGGGATCCGGCGCGGCTCGCCCTGCTCTATCGCGTCCTCTGGCGGATCACCCGCGGCGCCAGGACGCTCCTCGCCGATCCCCTCGACGACGACGTCCGCCACCTCGCCGGCCTGGAGCGCCAGGTGCGCCGGGACGTCCACAAGATGCACGCCTTCGTGCGCTTCCGCCGGGTGGAGGACGAGGGCGGCGCGCATTGGATCGCGTGGCACCGCCCCGATCACCGGATCGTGGAGCAGGCAGCTCCCTTCTTCGCCAGGCGCTTCCCTTCGATGCGCTGGACGATCCTGACGCCGGACGCCTCGGCCCATTGGGACGGCGCCTCCCTCCACTTCGGCCCTGGGGCGACGCGGGACGCGGCGCCTGCAGGAGACGCCCTCGAGGAGCTCTGGCGCACCTACTACCGCTCGACCTTCAACCCCGCCCGCCTCAACCTGCGGGCGATGAAGGCGGAGCTGCCGGTGCGCCACTGGGCGACGCTTCCCGAGGCGGCGGAGATCGCCCGGCTCGCGCTGGCTGCGCCGGACCGGGTGCGTCGCATGGTCAACCGCCCCGGGGCGCCGGTTCCCCCCGGCGCCGACCTCGTCGCGCTCGGACGCGCCGCGCGCGGGTGCACCGCCTGCCCGCTCCACGGCCCCGCCACCCGGACCGTCGTCGGCGAGGGGCCCGCCGATGCGCGGCTGGTGCTGGTCGGCGAGCAGCCCGGCGATCAGGAGGACCTGGCGGGCAGGCCTTTCGTGGGACCTGCAGGCGAGGTGCTCGACGAGGCCCTCGCCGAGGCGGGGCTCGACCGGCGCTCGCTCTACCTCACCAATGCGGTGAAGCACTTCAAATTCGTGGGCCGCGGCAAGCGCCGCCTCCACCAGCGCCCTGCGGCGGAGGAGGTGCGCATCTGCAGCGACTGGCTCCAGGCCGAGCTCGCCGTCGTGCAGCCTGCTGCGATCGTCTGCCTCGGCCTCACCGCCGCCCGCTCCCTCCTCGGCCCCGGTGCACGGCTGCAGGATCTCCGCGGGCAGGTGGTGGACGGGCCCCGTGGCGCGCGGCTCCTCGCCACCTGGCATCCGGCGGCGATCCTCCGGGCCCGGGACGCGACGAGCGCCGCGGCGATGCGCGCGGCGCTCGTTGCGGATCTGCGGCGAGCGGCGTCGCTCGCTGCCTGATCAGGCCGCTGCCTGCGTGGTCTTCACCTCGGCGATCAGGTCCTGGAGGACCTTCTTGGCGTCGCCGTAGATCATCATCGTGTTGTCGCGCTCGAAGAGCTCGTTCTTGATGCCGGCGTAGCCCGCGCCGAGGGAGCGCTTGATCACGAAGACGGTCCGGGCCTGGTGGACCTCGAGGATCGGCATCCCGTAGATCGGGCTGTCCTTCTGCGTCTGCGCCGCCGGATTGACCACGTCGTTGGCGCCGATCACCAGCACCACGTCGGTGTTCTTGAACTCGGGGTTGATCCGGTCCATCTCCCAGAGCTTTTCGTAGTCGACGTCGGCCTCCGCCAGCAGCACGTTCATGTGGCCGGGCATGCGGCCCGCCACCGGGTGGATCGCGTAGAGGACGCGGCGGCCGCCCTTCTCGAGCAGGTCGCCGAGCTCCCGTACCGCGTGCTGCGCCTGCGCCACGGCGAGGCCGTACCCGGGCACCACCACCACGGTCTGCGCCGCCTCGAGGAGCATCGCCGCCTCCTCGGCGCCGGCGGAGCGGACGTTGACGTACTCGCTGCCGGCGCCGCCGGCAGCAGCCACCTGCTCGCCGCCGAAGCCGCCGAGGATCACCGCGCCGAGCGAGCGGTTCATCGCCACGCACATGATCCGGGTGAGGATGAGGCCCGCCGCGCCGACCATGGCGCCGGCGATGATCAGCAGGTAGTTGCCGATGACGAAGCCGGTCGCCGATGCGGCGACGCCGGAGTAGGAGTTGAGGAGGGAGACCACCACCGGCATGTCGGCGCCGCCGATGGGGAGCACCAGCAGCACGCCGAGCACCAGCGAGATGCCGAGGAGCGTGAGCGCCACCGTGGCGCCGAGCTCGGCACCCTCCGCCCACCAGCCGAAGAGCACCGCCCCCGCCATCACCGCGAGGAGGAGGAGCACGTGGATCGCGTGGCCGCCGGGGATGCGCACGGGCGAGCCGGTGATCGATCCGGCGAGCTTGCCGTAGGCGATGAGCGATCCGCTGAAGGTGACGGCGCCGATGAGGACCGAGAGGACCATGGTGATCGCCTCGGCGCCGCCGAGCACCACCGCCGCGGTGCCCGGTCTGCCGGGCTCGACCACGTCGACCCAATAGACGGAGATCGCCACCAGTGCGGAGGCGGCGCCGCCGAAGCCGTTGAGGAGCGCGACCATCTCGGGCATCGAGGTCATCGGCACCCGCACGGCGACCACGGCGCCGACGGCGCTGCCGACGAGCAGGCCCGCGAGGATCCAGCGGTAGTCGACCCAGCCGAGCTCGAGCAGCGTGCCCACCACGGCGAGGAGCATGGCCAGCGCCGCGACGGCGTTGCCCTGCCGCGCGGTGCGCACCAGCGAGAGGCGCTTGAGGCCGAGGATGAAGAGCGTCGCCGAGACCAGGTAGATCAGCGGGACGATCACGGCGTGCAGGGTGTCGTTCATCGACGCTTCCCCCCGAACATGCGCAGCATGCGGTCGGTGACGAGGAAACCACCCACCACGTTGATCGTGGCGAAGGCGATGGCGAGTGCCCCGAGCACGTTGGAGAGGGAGATCTCCGAGGTCTGCGCTGCGTAGAGCGCGCCGACGATGGTGATCCCCGAGATGGCGTTGGCGCCGGACATCAACGGGGTGTGCAGCGTCGCGGGGACCTTGTTGATCACCTCGAAGCCGACGAAGATGGCGAGAACGAAGACGTACAGGCCGATCAAGAGCGGACCCATCAACATGCCCGTGCCTCCTTCAGCTTCTCCGCGGTGGGCCCGTGGAGCACCTCGCCGCCGTGGGTGAGCAACATCGCAGCGACGATCTCGTCGGCGGTGTCGAGCTGCAGCGTGCCGCCCTTCGCGACGTGGAGGACGACCTCGAGCACGTTGCGCGCGTAGAGCATCGAGGCATCGCCAGGGACGGTGGAGGGAAGGTTCGGCCTGCCGATGATCTTCACCCCGTGGCGGACCACCTCCTCGCCCGGGACCGAGAGCTCGCAATTGCCGCCCTGCTCCACCGCCAGGTCGACGATCACCGCACCGGTCCGCATCCGCTCCACCATCTCCTTCGTCACCAGCCGCGGCGCCGGCTTGCCGGGCACCAGGGCGGTGGTGATCACCACGTCCGCCGCGGCGACGTGGTTGGCGACGATCTCCTGCTGCCTGCGGAGGAAGTCGGCGGAGACCTCGCGGGCGTAGCCGCCTGCCCCCTCGCCGCTCTCCTGCATCGGAAGATCGATGAAGCGGCCGCCGAGGGAGAGCACCTGCTCCTTCGCCGCAGGGCGGATGTCGGTCACCTCCACCACCGCGCCCAGGCGGCGGGCGGTGGCCACCGCCTGGAGGCCGGCGACCCCTGCGCCCATCACCACCACGCGGGCGGGCTGGACGGTGCCGGCTGCGGTCATGAGCAACGGGAAGTATTTGTCGAGCTCCGCGGCGGCGAGCAGCACCGCCTTGTAGCCGGCGATGCTCGCCTGCGACGAGAGCGCGTCCATCTTCTGCGCCCTCGTGATCCGCGGCACCAGCTCCATCGAGAGCGCCGAGGCGCCGCGGGCAGCCAGGGTCTGCACCATCGGCAGATTCTGGTGCGGGGCGAGGAGGCCGATGACCGCGGCGCCGCGTCGGAGCAGCGCCGCTTCGCCATCTGGTTCGAGCGGTCCGACCTTGAGGACGAGCTCGGCGCCCTCCCAGCCCGCCCGGGCCTCGACCAGGCGCGCGCCTGCAGCCTCGTAGGCAGCGTCGGCGAGGTGGGCACCGTCGCCGGCTCCCCCCTCGACCCACACGGCATGCCCTTCCTTGATCAGACGCTTGACGGTCTCTGGCGTGGCCGCGACGCGGGCCTCGCCGGGCCGTCGCTCCCGGGGGACGAAAAGGGTGCTCATGTCGGGGATCCTAGCGCCGCCGGCGGGTTGGGGAAGGGGCGCCCTGCTGCTTGTTCACCCTCCATCAACAGCTGGCCAGAAGCGCCCCCCGTGCGGAGCCTTGAGGGAGGAGGCGGCGTATGGCGGCGACCGATCGGGCCGAACGGGCGGCGAGGGATGCTGCGGCGAACCCCTGGGTGCAGCGGCTGGCACGGGCCGGGTACGCAGCCAAGGGTTTGGTCTACGTGCTCATCGGCGTCCTCGCGGCACAGGTCGCCTTCGGCACCGGCGGCCAGACCACCGGCACGCAGGGCGCGCTGCGGCAGGTGGCGGAGATGCCCTTCGGCAGCGTGCTGCTCGTCGCGCTCGCCATCGGTCTCGCCGGCTACGCGCTGTGGCGCCTGCTCGAGGCAGGGATCGATCCGGAGGGCGAGGCCCACGGCGCGAAGGGGGTCGCCAGACGAATCGGCTACGCGATCAGCGGGATCATCTACGGCGCCCTCGCCTGGAGCGCGATCCGCCTCCTCGGCGCAGGGAGCGGTGGCGGTGGCGGCGCGAAGGGCTGGACCGCGCGGCTGATGGCGCAGCCCTTCGGCCCGTGGCTGGTGGGCGTGGTCGGCGCGGTGCTCGTCGGCGTCGGCATCTACTACGTGGCGAAGGCCTACAAGACCACGTTCCGCAAGCGGCTGCCGCCGGGCCGGATGGATGCCCGTGCGCGCGACAAGCTGGTGAAGCTGGGGCGCTTCGGGATCGCGGCCCGCGCCCTCGTCTTCGTGCTCAGCGGCGTCTTCCTGATCGTCGCCGCCCTGCAGGCCGATCCCTCGGAGGCAAAGGGGCTCGGCGAGGTCCTCTCGACCCTCGCGGCGCAGCCCTACGGCACGCTGCTCCTCGCCGTGGTGGCGCTGGGCCTCGCTGCCTACGGGCTCTACCAATTCGCCCTGGCGCGGTACCGCCGGTTCGAGACGGCGTAGGAGTGGCGCGCTGCGCTGTCGGCGGTTACGAACGGTGCCCCGAGGAGGAGAGACGATGTCGGCGCCGCTCACCGTGTACAGCTGCTACTTCTGCCCCTTCGCCCAGCGCACCCGGATCCAGGTGGCGCTCAAGGAGATCCCCCACGAGCTGGTGGAGATCGATCTGAGCAAGCCGCGACCTGCCTGGTTCCTGGAGAAGAATCCCCTCGGGAAGGTGCCGGCGATCGAGCACGACGGCCAGGTGATCTACGAGTCGAGCATCATCGGCGAGTACCTCGAGGAGGCCTATGCCCAGCGGCCCCTCCTCCCTGCGGATCCGCTGCGGCGCGCGCAGGCACGCCTGCTGATCGCGATCGGCAACGAGCGCTTCGTCCCGGCGATGTACCGGCTGCTCATGGAGCAGGAGGCTTCGCGCCACGAGGAGCTGCGGGAGAACGCGCTCGCCAGCTGGCGCGAGATCGACGCCTTCCTGCGCAAGATGAATCCCGCGGGGAGCTGGCTCTTCGACGACGTCGGCTTCGGCCTGGTGGAGGCGAGCTTCGCCGGCTTCTTCCAGCGCTACTGCCTCAACGAGCATTTCCGCTGGTTCTCGCTGCCGGGCGATGCAGCCTACGAACGGGTGCGGCGCTGGCGCGACGCGATCCTCGCCCACCCGGTGATCGGGCAGACCGGCGTCTCGGACGACGACTTCATCAAGCTCTACGCAGATTACGCACAGGGGTACGGCAACGCGCAGCTGCCGCCAGGCGCGGAGCGGAGCTCCTTCGATCTGGCGGTGCCCCTGCACGAGCGGCCGATGCCGCCGCGGGGACCCGCACCCGCTTCGCCTGCGCGCTGAGACGAGCGAGGCGAGCCCCCTGGCGCAAGCGCACAGGGGGCCCGCCGGGCACAGGCCCTTCAGCGATTGCCGAAGGGCTTCGCCGGGCGCTCGCGGAGGTAGGCCCAGATGGCGTCCATCTCCATCTCGTTCAGGTTCTTGTAGACGCTCCACGGCATGAACGGGTTGACGTCGGTGCCGTCGGGGCGCTTGCCCGTCTTGAGCAGATGCACGAACTGCTCCTTCTTCCACTTGCCGATGCCGGTAGCCTCGTCGGGCGTGATGTTGGTGGGCACGGGCATGGTGGGCGGCATGCCGGGCATCGGGCCGCCGGAGAAGCCGGCGCCGTGGCAGCCGACGCACTGGATCTGCGCGAGGCGCTCGCCCCAGGCAGCGGTGGGTCCCGGCTCCGGTGCAGGCGGGATCGCCGCGTCGAAGTCGAGCTTCTCCGGGCTGACCAGCGGGATCACCCCGAAGCCGTGGAGGGCGTGGCCGGTGAGGCTCAGCGCCACCGTCTCCACCTCCCGATCGACCGGGGGCAGCGTCTTCATCCACGCGATCATCGCGCCGATCTCCCGGTCGGGGATCAGCATCGTCTCCTCGCAGGGCATGATCTTGATCGAGGTGCCGTCGGGGCGCACGCAGTGCTTGAACACCCGGACCATGTCCTCGTCGCCGAAGGTGGGGGGCAGGCCGCCCTTGCCCCGGGTGATGTTGGCGCCGACCACCTTGCCGAGGACGGGATCGTCGACCACCACCTTGCCGGCGCCGTCCGCGCCGTGGCACTCCGCGCAGCCGCGGGCGAAGAAGAGGCGGCCGCCTTCGGCGATCGCCGCTTCGTCCGTCGGCAGCGTCGGCACCGGGAGGTCGCGGACCTCCCAGGTCTTCGCCAGTTTGTTGCCCGAAACCACCCGCGCGCCGATCAGCGCCACTGCCACCACGGCGACGAGAACGGCGAGGCCGATCCCCAGCCACTTCATGATCTTCATGCTTCCCCCCGGACGACGCGAAGAGGCCGCCCTGCGCCGGCGAAAGCGGCGCCATGCACGGGGCGGCTTAAACACGACGAGCCAGCGTAGCGGGAAGTGCGCTTTTTCGCACCTCTCCCGACCCTCACTCGACGTGAAGAACGCCATCCCCGATCCGCCACCGGGCGGTGGTGGTACCGGCGGCGAGGGGCGCGTCGTGGGTGACGAGGAGGAGGGCCCCGGGCCACGAGGAGAGGGCCGCCTCGAGGCGCTCGATCGCCGGCAGATCGAGATGGTTGGTGGGCTCGTCGAGGACGAGGAGCCACACGTGCCGGGCCATGCCCCAGGCGATCTTCAGCTTGCGCGCCTCGCCGGGGGAAGGGCTCTCGCTGGCGAGGAGGCGGTCGGGGTCGGTGCCGAGCGCCGCCACCAGGGAGAGCACCCTGCCCCGCTCTGCCGGCGGAAGCGCCCGCAGCTCGCCCAGGGTCGCGCGGCCCTCCTCGGGCGAGAGCTCCTGCTCGAGGTGGAGCACCTTCTCCGCCGGGAGCTGCGCCGCCTCGAGCAGCGCCCGGATCAGCGTGCTCTTTCCCGCGCCGTTGTCGCCGGCGAGGTGGATGCGGTCGCTCCTGCCCAGCGTGAGCTGCACGTCCCGGAGCAGGATCCGCTCGCCGGCCTCGATCCGCTCGCGGACGAGGCTGGCCAGGGGATTTCGCGGCGCCGGCTCCCAGTGGAGGAAGACCGATCGGCCGAGCTCCTTGCGCAGCTCCACCGCATCGAGGGCCGCGGTGGCCCGCGCCGCTTCCCGGCGCACCACCGCCACCTCCCTGCCGATCCGCTTCTCGGCCTGGGCCACGCGGAAGTCGGCGCCGAGGCCGCGGGCGTCGCTGTCCTTCGGCCCCTTCATCCTGGCGCCGACGCTGCGCTGCGCCACCGCCTGCTGCTGCCGGTGGCGGGCCTGGGCGAGACGCCGGTCGATCGCGGCCTTCGCCTCCTGCGCAGCGGTGAGCTGCTCGAGGCTGCGGCGCCAGGCCTCCTCCCGCTGCGCCCGCGCCGCGCCGTAGCCGCAGTCGAAGAGCTGGAGCGCGCCGTCCTCGAGCCAGAGGGTGCGGGTCGCCAGCTCCTCGAGGAGCGCGCGGTCGTGGGAGACCACGATCCCCACGCCCCGGAAGCGCAACAGGGCGCGCACGAGGCGCTCCCGCCCCGCGGCGTCGAGGTGGTTGGTGGGCTCGTCGAGGAGGAGCAGATCGGGCTGCCGGGCGAGCGCCGCGCCGATCTGCCAGCGCTTGCGCTCCCCAGGCGAGAGCGAGGGCCAGCGCCCGAGCGCCTCGGGATCGAGGGCGAGCTCGTCCCGCAGGCGGATGGCGTGCCCCTCCCAATCCCAGGCGAGGGCCTCCACCGCCTCGTCGGCCTCGTCCACCCGCTGCGGGCAGAGGTGGACCACGGGGCGCTCGGGATCGGTGCGGAGGGAGCCTTCGGTGGGCTCCAGCTCACCGGTGATCAGGCGGAGCAGTGTGCTCTTGCCCGCACCGTTGGGACCGACGAGGCCGGTCCAGCCTGCGGGGAGAACGAAGTCGGCTGCGGAAAAAAGCGGGAAGGCGTCGGCAAACGCGAAGGAAGCGCCGTTGGCGCGCAGGGATGGCATGGAGATCGCTCCGAAGCGTCGGGATCAAGCAGAGGGCTTGGGCTTCAGGCGATGCGATCCAATGCAACGAACCTCGCGTGGGGTGGACGAGACGCGCGGATCTTCCCGGGTGGTCGGACCGGCGCGACGATGGGGAACCTAGATCGACTGCAGTTCATGCCGCAAGAGCCCGCTGGCCACGACCGGCTGCAGGTGGCATCTACGAGGCCATGGAGGATCGTCGCTGGAGGGGCTGGGACAACGCCGAGATCTACGACCGCTTCGTCCGCGAGCGGCGCATCTACAGCTGGCTGAACGAGCGCCTGGTCGAACGCGCGGCGCTGGGCGACGCCCGCCGCGTCCTCGACCTCGGCTGCGGCACCGGCGCCACCACCCAGGCCTGCCTCGCCCTGCTGCCGGCGGACGCCGAGGTGGTGGGGGTCGACCAGTCGCTGGAGATGGTCGAGGTGGCCAGGGCCCAGACCCTCGATCCCCGGGCGAGCTTCGTGGTGGCCGAGGCAGGTGCAGCGGCTGCTGCGCTGGAAGGGACCTTCGATCGCGCGGTCTCCAACGCGGCCTTCTGGCAATTTCCGGATCGGCCGAAGGTGCTCGCGGGTCTCTCGAGCGTGCTCGCCCCCGGGGCGCGCTTCGTCTTCAACGTGCCTGCCGAGCGGGTGGAGAGCGCCCCCTTCCATCCCTTCCAGGTGGCCCTCGCCCGCGCCATCGAGTCCCGGACCGGCGCCGCCTTCGTCCGGACCTCCACGCCCTTCGACCCGGAACGGTTCGCGGCGGAGGTCCGCCCCTTCGGCCTCGAGCTGCTGGCGCAGGAGCGCCTCGAGTACGAGGGGCCGCAGGGGGAGCTGGTCGAGCTGATGGAGATCCCCGCGATGATCGCGCCGCTCACCGAGGAGCTCGACGAGGCGGCGACCCGCGAGGTGCTGGCGGAGGCGGCCGCAGCGACGGATCCGAAGGAGCGGGTCCGGGTGGCGTGGCTCTACCTCACCCTGCAGCGCAATTAACCGAGGTGCTCGGCGAGGAAGCGGCGGATCCGATCGGCGATCGGCGCCGCGCCAGCAGCCCAGGGGAAGTGGCCGGCGCCGGGGACGATCTGCAACTCCGCGCCGCGGGTGGCCAGCGTCACGGCCTGCGCCACCGAGGGTGGCGCCACCCGGTCGTCGGCGCCGGCGAGGACCAGAACCGGGCAGCGGGGATCACAGGAGGGGACGGCGGCGCGCAGCAGCGGCAGGAGGTCGGCGACGAGGCGGCCGTATTGCTCCGGGCTGCGCAGGACCGCCGCCTCGAG
The DNA here is from genome assembly GCF_041687135.1 of Vulgatibacter sp. Taxonomy (NCBI): domain Bacteria; kingdom Pseudomonadati; phylum Myxococcota; class Myxococcia; order Myxococcales; family Vulgatibacteraceae; genus Vulgatibacter; species Vulgatibacter sp. The sequence continues at coordinate 80,384 of NZ_JAWLCN010000014.1, forward strand.
GTCCTGCCGGAACTCGGAGGTGAGCCTCGGACCGAGCTCCTCGAGGAGCGCCTCGCGCAGCACGGGCCCCGTGGCCCCGCGGACGCTGGGGAGCGGGCGGCGCCCCTCCCTGCCCCGCACCGGCCCCGGCGGAGAGACGAGAATGGCGGCCCGGGGCCGAACGATCTTCGCCCGAAGGAGCTCCCGGGCGAAGAAGGCACCGAGCGAGTGGCCGCCGAGCACCTCGGGCTGCACCTCGGCGAGGAAGTGGCCGAGGCGCACCAGCGTCTTCTCCAGGCCGAGGGCGGGGCCACCGGCGCTGCCGTGGCCGGGAAGATCGACGAGCCAGACGTCGAACGCTTCGGCCAGCGGGCGAGCGAGCGGCAGGAGCAGGTGGTGGTCGAGTCCCGGCCCACCGTGGAGCAGCACGATCCGCGGCCCGGCACCGAGGCGGCGGACGAGGAGCGCCTCGCCGCCGGCGCGGACGATCGTCGGTGCCGGGAGTGCCGGAAGCAGCGGTGCCATCGCCCCAGCGTAACAAGTGGCGCGGCGAATTCGCGCCCAGACCGCGGTCGTCGTGCGGCGATTCGTGGCGCGAGCGCCGCGCCGGTGGTGGCGCCGGTCGATTCGAGCGCCCGCTCGCCTCCTCGTGGTGGTGCAGCACCACCTTTGCTTGGCATGCTGGGCGAGGAGGCAGCATGGCGCGGCGATGGTTCGGTTGGTGCCTGGTGGCGGCCTGGTTGGTGCTCTTCGTCGACACCTCCAGCAGCGCCGCCGCGCCGGCAGCGGTGAACGGAACGTCCGATCGGCTGGAGCGCACCGCGCTCCTCCACCGGATCGGCTCCGCCGCGTCCGGGATCGAGGCGGCGGTCTGGCGCTACGCGAGCAGCAGCGGCGACGGCAGGCTCTGGATCGTCTCCATCGATCCCGCCAGCGCGAGGCTCGGCGTGCTACCCGCAGCGAAACCCGCCCCGCTCGCCGCGGTGGTGTCGTCGCTGCGCGGCGATTTCGTGGCGATCAACGGCGGCTTCTACGATCTGGAGAACGAGCCGATGGGACTCGTGGTCGCAGCGGGCACGGAGCACGCACGCCTGCGCCGCGGCGGCGGCTCCGGCGTCTTCTTCGTCAACGGCGGCGCTCCCGGGATCCTCCACCGCAGCGAGGACCTGCTCCGGCAGCCCCTGGAGCATGCGGTGCAGAGCATCGACCGCCTCGTCGACGAGAGCGAGGTGCTGGTGCGGGCCCGGGCGGATCTGCCCCACGACGCGCGTTCGGTGGTGGTGATCGATTGGCGGGGCATGGTCCATCTCGTCGCGGCGGTGGACGAGCGCGCGATCGCCTCCGAGCGCGACGGCCGGATCCAGCTGGGGCCGGAGACCACCGCCACCGGCCCCACCCTCTGGCAGATCGCCGACTTCGCCGCCCGCCCCGTGCTCGAAGGGGGGCTGGGTGCACGTTTTGCGCTCAACCTCGACGGCGGCTTCTCCACCGCGCTGCAGCTGCGCCTCGGCGGCGAGCGGATCGCGCTCTCGGGCTACCGCGGCACCATCAACGCCGTCTACGCGCAGCCGGGACGGTAGGTGGCCCGATCGCGCTTGCGCCTGCGCCGGGGGCGCACTACGCCTGCGGCATGAGCGCCCCGCTTCCCGCCGCCTTCCTCGATCGCCTCGCCGCGGAGTTTCCCGGCGATCTCGTCTCCCGCGAAGCAGCCGACCTCGCCGAGTACGGCAGGGATTGGACGAAGGTCCACGTGCCGGCGCCCGCGCTGGTGGCCTTTCCCCGCAGCACCGCGGAGGTCTCCCGGCTCCTGGCGCTCTGCAACGAGCACGGGGTGGCGGTGGTCCCCTCGGGTGGCAGGACCGGCCTTGCCGGCGGCGCGGTGGCGGCCAACGGCGAGGTGGTGCTCTCCCTGGAGCGGATGCGCCGGATGGATCCGGTGGACGAGCTCGGCAACACGGTGCGGGTGCAGGCGGGCGCCGTCACCGAGGCGGTCCACGAGCACGTGCGCCCTCTCGGCCTCACCTGGCCGGTGGACTTCGCCTCCAAGGGATCGAGCCAGGTGGGTGGCAACATCGCCACCAACGCCGGCGGCGTGAAGGTGATCCGCTACGGCCTCACCAGGAACTGGGTGCTGGGGCTGCAGGTGGTGCTCGCTTCCGGCGAGGTGCTCGAGCTGGGCGGCGCCCTCGAGAAGAACAACACCGGTGTCGATCTGCGGCAGCTCTTCGTCGGCAGCGAGGGGATCCTCGGCGTGATCACCGAGGCGACGCTCAAGCTCACCCGCCTCCCCGGCAAGCTCGACGTGATGCTCTTCGCCGTGCCCGATCTCGCCGGGGTGCTGCGGCTGTTCCGCGAGGCACAAGCCGGCCCTTTCACGGTGATGGCCTACGAGTTCTTCACCGACGTCTGCGTGGCCAGGCAGCGGCGCCACCGCAGCGTGCGTCTGCCCTTCGAGACCGAGGCGAGCCACTACGTGCTCCTCGAGGTGGAGCGCAGCGAGCCGGATGCGCTCGAGACCTGGCAGGCGGCGCTCTTCGAGAAGGAGCTGGTACTGGACGGCGTGGTCGCCGCCCACGCGCAGCAGGCGCAGGAGCTCTGGAGCCTGCGCGAGGGGATCAGCGAGAGCCTCGCGGCGACCGGCATGCCCCACAAGAACGACATCGCCCTGCCGGTGGCGGAGCTGGAGCCGTTCACCGCCGAGTTCCAGCGGCTCATCGACGAGCGCTACCCGGCGTTCGAGGTGGCGATCTTCGGCCACATCGGCGACGGCAACCTCCACGTCAACGTCATGAAGCCCGACGAGATGGAGAAGGCGGCGTTCCTCGCAGCGGCGAGCGCGCTCGACGAGGGGATGTTCGAGCTGGTGCAGCGCCACCACGGCTCGATCAGCGCCGAGCACGGGATCGGGCTCCTCAAGAAGCCCTACCTCCACTGGTCCCGCAGCCCCGCGGAGATCGCGCTGCTGCGGGCGCTCAAGGCCACGCTCGATCCGAAGGGGATCCTCAACCCCGGCAAGGTGATCGATCCGGCGCCGCTGGTCAGAACTCCTGGCGGGTGAATTCGAACGCCAGCGGGCAGACGTCCGAGGCGTTGGGCTGGCTCCCGTCGAGTGCAGCGGCACCGCCCGCCGGAACCTCGACCCAGAAGGTATTCGGCGTCTCGTCGAGGCAAGAACCCCATTCCGACGCGGACGCATCGACGGCGATGCGGTAATCGAGGTCGGGAAGGACCCCGCCTGGGAAGTCGAGGTCGAAAGTGCCGTCCGCGATCCGCCCGAAGGCCCAGCCCTGCACGGTGCCGGTTGCCGATTCGACGAGCGCCGCGCGTACGCTGCCCTCGTCGAGACCGCCGAAACTGCTCCCTCGCAAGGTCACGTCGGTTCCGAAGCCGGGCAGCAGCGCGCAGGGGGCTAGCGCCTCTCCCATGGCCATCGAAAACTCGAGACGCCGATCAGCCACCTCGGGCTCGGACGCACCGCCGCGCTCGGCACTCGTGCACCCGAGTGTGTCGCTCGCCGAGAAGCGCCACGCGATCGAATATCGGAATCCGTGCAGGGCGCTGCGCGGAAACTCGAAGATGGCCCTACCTGTGCGCGGCAGTGCGGTCTTGCGCTCCTGCACGAAACGCATGCCGGACGGCGCCTCACCAACCAGCGCGGCGTGGACGAAACCGGGGCTATCGGTGGGAAGCCCCGAGATCGTCGCCATGACGTCGTGGGGGTTGCCTCGATTGAATCCCTCGCAGGTCGGCTCGACACCGGTGGGCGCCCCCGGGGAGACGTCGATGGTCACCGGGCCGGAGAGCTCCAGTTCGAAGCGCATCACGTCGTCACGCAGCACGTCGCAACCTCCGTCGTGGTCCATGTCGACGAATGATTCGACGACGACTGGAACGCCCTCCGGAAGCTTGAAGGTCTGCGAGAAGCGTTCGCTCGAGCTGCGGTGGATGCGCTCGGAGGATTGGGTCCAGCCCATCGCGACCTCGGTCACCGCCAGGATGTGGCGCACGCCTACCGGATAGCCGGTACCGGTGACGGTGAGGATCGCCCCTTGCGGCGTGCATGCATCCCCGCAGGACATGAACTCGCCGCAGGCCGCCTCGTCCAGGCAGGCGAGGCAGCGTTCGAAGTCCTTCGCAGAGAGGCGCGGGTAACCGACGCAGGTCTCGACGCAGCGCGCCTGCTCGGTCATGCCGCACGCCACCTGCCATGCGCAGTAGTCGGAGCAATTCTCTTCGACGCTGCGCGCGGTGGAACCACCGGCACCCGCTCCACCGCTCCCGCCGGCTCCGCCCGTACCACCGGTGCCGACCGCGCCAGAGCTACCGCCGGTAGCTGCGACGATGTGTGTAGTTGGCTCGGCGCCACAAGCGATGACGGCCAGCGCGACGGCGGTGAGCAGGACGGCGGTGAGCAGGACGGGACGACGCATGGAGTTCCCCCGAAAAGAGATCGGGGGGATTATGGCACCATGCGTGTTTCTTTTGGCAACCCCGCGTAGCCGACGCGTCGACGGGTCAGTAGAGGATCCGGGTGCGGATGTTGGCGTCGAGGCTGCTCACCGCCTTGCGCACGTCCTCGGAGACGTCCGCGCCGAGGTCCATGACCAGGTAGCCGATGTTCGCATCGGTCGACAGGTACTGCCGCTCGATGTTGGCGTTCAGGTCCGAGACGATCTTGTTGATGTCCCGGAGAACGCCCGGCACGTTCTTGTGCACGTTCAAGATGCGGTGGGCGCCGGGGACCGGCGGCAGCTCCACCTGCGGGAAGTTCACGGCGCCGCTGGTGGTGCCGTTGTTGATGAACTTCACCAGGGTGGTCGCCACCTCGCGGCCGATGTTCGCCTGCGCCTCGATGGTGGAGCCACCGACGTGCGGGGTGAGGATCACGTTCTCGAGGCCGCGCAGCTCGCTCTCGAAGCCGGGGCCGTTGCCCTCCGGCTCCTCGGGGAAGACGTCGATCGACGCGCCGGCGAGGACCTTGCGCCGCAGCGCATCGGCGAGGGCGGGAATGTCGACCACCGTGCCCCGGGAGAGGTTGAGCAGGTAGCTCCCCTGCTTCATCTGGTGGAGCTGCTCGCCGCCGATCATCCGGTGGGTCTGCGCCGTGGCGGGAACGTGGAGGGTGACGAAGTCCGACTCGACGAGGAGTTCCTCGAGGGAGGCCACCGGCCGGTTGTTGCCGAGCGGCAGCTTGGTCATCGTGTCGTAGAAGACGACCCGCATCCCCATCGCCTCGGCGAGCACGCCGACCTGCGCGCCGATGTGGCCGTAGCCGACGATGCCGAGGGTCTTGCCCCGGATCTCGAAGGAGCCTTCGGCGGTCTTGAACCAACGGCCCTCGTGTGCGTCCCGCGAGCGGTCGAAGGTGCGGCGGGAGAGCACGATGATCTCGCCGATCACCAGCTCCGCCACCGATCGGGTGTTGGAGAAGGGCGCGTTGAAGACCGGGACGCCGCGGATGTTGGCTGCATCGAGCTCGATCTGGTTGGTGCCGATGCAGAAGGCACCGATGCCGAGCAGCCTGCGGGCGTTGGCGAGGACGTCGCCGGTGACCTGGCTCTTGCTCCGGATCCCGAGCACGTGGGCGTCGGCGATCTTCTCCGCCAGCTCGTCACCCTGCAGGGCCGACTTGACCATCTCGACCTGGAAGCCCTCGCCCGAGAAGATCGCGGTGGCGCTCGGGTGGATGTTCTCCAGGAGGACGACCTTGATCTTGTCCTTGGGGAACGAGGTGACCGGCGTGGTGGTGGCGGACATGGCGTTTTCGTTCTCCGCTGCCCCGCCCCGGCCACACGCCGGAGCGGCGGGCTTGCAGCTCTATAGCCCATGGAAGGTGGGCCATCCATGTCCCGATGCCACCCCCGCCCCCGGCGGCGTAGGATGGCGCGATGACGGAAATGGACAGCTACCGACTCTCCCCGGGGGGCTTTCGGCCGATCTTCGTGCGGCAGGCCCTGCTCTCGGCGGTGGCGATCGCCGCGCTGGCGTTCGTGGCGGAATGGGCACGGCCGAGCAGGGACGAGCTCCTTCCGCTGCTGGCAGGGCTCGTGGTCGGCGCGGTGGCGCTCGGCCTGGGGCTGCTCCTCCGGCTGCAGCACCGCAGGTGGAGGGGGTGGCGCCTGGAAGTGTCGCCTGCGGGCGGCAGGCTGTGGCACGAGGAGCGGCTGCTGGTTGCCTTCGAGCCGGCGCAGGTCCGGGCGCTCCGGCAGCTGCCCTCCGGGGCGATCGTGATCGATCTCGACGTGCCGCCGGGGGCGGTGGCCATCCCCGCCGAGGTGGAGCGGGCGGGCGAGCTCCAGGAGCGGCTGCGGACGTGGCGGCCGCTGCAGCGGGCCCCGGGCGCGCGCCTGCGCGCAGCGGGCCAGGTGGCGATCGGCTGCGCGGGCGCGGCGCTGCTGCTCGCCGTGCTGGTGGTCGAGACGCCGCGCCTCCTCGTCCCCCTGGCCGTGCTCACGCTGGTGGGCTGGGGGGCGTTCTGGCTCCGGGCGCGGCGGGACCGGCGTCTCGACCAGGCGAGCCGCAAGCGCGTCGACGGCACCACGTTCTCGGTGGTGCTGCTGGTAGCGGTGAAGCTCGCCCAGGTGCTGGGCGGCTAGCGGGCCGTCACCCACGGGCCCTGTGCGACCAACTGCGCGTCGCCGGGTCGCGCGATCAGGCGGTAGGTCGCGCCCTCCGCCAACGTGAGCATCGGTTGGGTGTGGCAGCAGTCGAAATTGGAGACGATGGGGAGCTGTCTGTCGCCGACGATCTCGAGGAGCAGATCCTCCATCGAGAAGGGCGCGCCTTCGTCCCGGAAGAACTCGGGCTTGCCCACGATCAGCCCCGCGATCCGGTCGAAGACGCCGAGGCGCTCGAGGTGACGCCAGTTGCGCTCGAGCCGGGACATCGGCGCCTCCATCTCCTCGATGAGGAGGATCCAGCCGTCCAGCGCGAGAGCTCCATGAGCTCCGCCGCACGCTCCAGCGGCGCCCCGGAGCGGTAGCCCTCCATCGTGCCCCGGGCGGTCAGGGAACCCTCCTTCACCCGGTAGCCGAGGCGGCGGAGCTGGTCGAGGCCGTGGCGGTATTTCTCCGGGTATTTCGCGTGGGAGGGCGCCGAGGGCGCGAAGACGCCGACCGTGTCGCCTGGCAGCAGCGCGGGCGGAAGAACGAGCGGGGCTCTCACGTCGACTCCGGATGCGGACGCGCCGCCGATCGATCAGCCGCCGCGGATCCAGCAGACCGGCTCGCAGCCCGATCCCGCCGGCGCCACCTGGCGGCTTCCAGTGGTCGTGAGCGCGGAGAGGCGGCTGCCCCTGCTGGCGTCGTGGGTCTCGACCAGGAGGTTGAGCGTGCCCGATTCGCGGAACTTCTCCTCGTCGGGGCCGCCGGGAGGCTGCGCGATCACGATGGCGTCCGGCGCGCAGGTGATGGTGAGCCCGCCGATGGTGGCGCTGCCGGGACAGCCGGTCTCGAGGACGCGGTCCCAGAGCTCGATCCGGATCCGGTCCGCGTCGGGCGCCGGCGCACCGAGGTGCAGCTCGTTCGTGCAGGTCGCGGGCTCGCAGGTGGCGGCGGCGGTGGGCTCCTCGCCACCACAGGCGGCCAGGGGGCCGAGGGACAACAGCAGGGCTGCTCCGGCGATCCGGCGCATTTCTCACCTCGTGTCTTGGGGTCGAGCACCGAGCATCGCAGCTCCCACCGGGTTGGGCAAGGCGCTGTGTGTGAAGGCCGCGGCCTCCCCCACCGCGGGAGGCCCCGGATGCAGCCTCCCCCTGCCGGCGGCTGCCGATCGTCCGCATCTTCCCCTCCATGGGTGGGAAAGCGCTGCGGCACCTGGTGCAATTCTTCCACGACTACTTCCCGGTGGGTTGGGAGCGGCGTTGGGCCCGCGCCAGCGAGGCGGTGGAGGCCTTCGTCCGCGACGAGCGGCCCGGCCTGGTGCGCCTCGCCCTCGACGATCTCGAGCGGCTCCTCGACACGGGGCCGGACGAGCACGGGCTCCGCAAGGAGCTCCACGCCCTCGATTGCCACTACCAGCCCTGGTACGAGGGCTCGTCGGCGTCGGCCTGGCTGGACGAGCTCCGCGAGCGCTTCTCCCACGCCCTCTACGGTGCGTCCGCGGAACGAACGCGCCACGCTTGAAGCGCGCGCCCGGGCAGCCGATCGTCGGCCCACGAACACACGGAACATAGCGCCCCCACAGAGATAGGATGTTCTCGGCTGGTGAAAACGGGCATGCTGGCCCTCACCCGTGAGGGGGAGGTTGATGCTCCGTTCGGACGCAGCGACGAGAAACCGCCGGTACGTCCTCTATCTCGCCGGCGGCGTGATCGTCGCCAGTGGCGCGCTCGATTTCGTGTTGACCGAAGGCGTGCCGGTCGGCGCGCTCGCCGTGCGCCTCTTCTGGGCAGCCGGCGTGATCTTCGTCGGCAGCCTCGCGCCCCGGCTCCCCTCCCCCGCTCGCGATCGCGCCCTGGTGCTGACCGCACTGCTCACCGTGGGCTGCTGGCTCGCGCTCTCGGTCCAGGTGGGCGGGAGCGGCGGCCCCTACTTCTGGTGGATGCTCGCGCTGCCGCTCATGTTCGGCGCCCTCGCCCCGGACAACCGCCCGGCGACGGTTGTCGCCGGACTGGGCACGCTGCTCGGCAACGCCGCCCTCCTCCTCGACGCGGGTGCTGCGGCGAGCGATCTCTTCGTCTGGGGCGTGATCGGGTCGACCAGCCTCGCCCTCTCCCTCGTCGGCGTGACCAGCTACCAGCGACTGCTCGCGGCGGAGAGCGCCCTCGAGCGCTCCCGGGCCGAGGCGGAGAAGGAGCTGGCGATCAGCGAGCAGCGCCGGGCCCACGCCGAGAAGCTCGCGCTGCTCGGAAGGCTCACCGCGGGGATCGCCCACGAGATCAACAACCCGCTCGCCTTCGTGAAGTCGAACCTCGATCAGCTCCAATACGAGCGGGGCGCCGGGCTGCAGACGCAGCTCGAGGAGATCGTGGCGGAGAGCCAGCTGGGGATCGAACGCATCGCCGGCATCGTGAAGGACCTCGGCTCGTTCGCCAGGGACGAGGAGGCGCAGGTGGGTGCCTGCGACCTGCAGCCCGCGCTGGCGGAAGCCAACCGGATCGCTTCGGTGCGCACCAGGGCGGTGGCGGAGGTCCAGCTCGTGGTTCCATCGGCGCTGCCGCTGGTGGTGGCGAGCCGGCCGCGCCTCGTCCAGGTCTTCGTCAACCTGCTGGTGAACGCCGCGGATGCGCTGGCCGCGGTGCCGGAGCGCGGCCGCGGCACGATCCGCATCGAGGCACGAGCCACCGCCACCGGCGTGGAGGTGGTGGTGGTGGACAGCGGCACCGGCTTCGACGAGGAGACGCTGCCGCGCCTCTTCGATCCCTTCTTCACCACCAAACCCCAGGGGGCCGGAACCGGGCTGGGCCTTCCGCTCGCCCGTGAGTTCCTCGAGCGCTTCGGCGGATCGATCGTGGCGGAGAACGACCCCGCGGGCGGCGCGTGCTTCCGGATCCACCTCGTCCACGCGACGCAGGCGCCGGCGGCGGCAGCCTAACGCCGCTTCGGCGGTGGCGCGGGCCGCGGCACCGTCGGGAGCGGGTCGAGGAGCTCGACGCCTTCCGGCAGGTTGCCGATCCGCACGGCGAAGGGCTTGCGGCTCTTCGCATCCTCGTCGAGCACCGCCTCGGCGCGAAGCGTCTTCTCGTCGAGCTTGTCGATCACGCTCTTCGGTCCGCGGAGCTTGGCGCGCACCGCCACGGCGCGGCGCGCCCCGGGGATCCCGCCGACCTCGAGGCTGACCATGCGCTCGGCGCGCTCGACGGCGATCGCGACGTCCACTTCTGCCCGCGAGACGCCGCCGGTCACCCGGGCGTGGGGACCTGGGAGCTCGAAGACCACCGAGGCATTGACCGGCTCGCGGGCGCCGGTGACGTCCACCGGCGCGGTGCGGACGAAGCGCACGTCGCGCAGCTCGCGGCGGGGGCCCTCCACCTCGACCTCGCGCGGATCGACCTGGGTCTTCTCCACCACGAAGCCGTCTGCCGGCGCGCCCTGGAGGATCGCCTTCACCGGCAGCTTCTTCCGATCCTTCACCTCGAGGCGAACGCTCACCGCCGACGGCGAGATGGAGACCACCTCGAGATCCGGCGGCAGTGCCAGCTGCTCCTCGCGGATCCGGACGGTGCTCTGGCCCTTCTCGAAGGAGCTCAGGTCGAGGGTGATCGGGCCGAGCTGGCCCGGCGCCAGCGCGCGGATCGAACCCGAGGCGCCGGAGAGCCGCACGGTGATCTCCGGCGGCACGTCCGAGGTGTTGATCAGCCCGCTGGGCTCCCGCAGCACGAGGCGCAGGCCCACGGTGGTGGTCACCTCCTGCTCCGTGCGCACCGCGAAGAAGATCACCAGCCCGAGGACGAGCGAGAAGACCTTGAGGCTCAGGTCCGAGGAGAAGACGGCCTTCATCAGGCGGCCGCCTTTCTCGGACGCGGCGGGAGCGTACCGCGGCGGGGGGCCGCGTAGAGCCGGAGGAGGAATTTGCGGAGCACGTCCGCATCCATGTCGCGGTGGAGCTTGCCGCCCACGGCGAGCGAGAGCTTGCCCCGCTCCTCCGAGACCACCAGCACCGCAGCGTCGACCTCCTCGGTGAGGCCGATGGCCGAGCGGTGCCGGGTGCCGAGGTCGCGACCGACGGTGGGGTTGGCGGTGAGGGGCAGCATGCACTTGGCCGCAGCGATCCTGCCGCGGGAGATCACCACCGCGCCGTCGTGGAGCGGCGTGCCCGGCTGGAAGATCGAGAGCAGGAGCTCGTCGGAGACCTCCGCGTCGACGCGGACCCCGGTCTGCGCCAGGTCGTCGAGCTCGGCGGTGCGCTCCATCACGATGAGCGCGCCGTGGCGCCGCTGCGCGAGCTTCACCGCTGCCTGCACCACCTCCTCGATCCGCGAGGCCTCACCGGCGCGGTCGTAGCCGAGGCTCCAACCCTGCCCGAGGCGGGCGAGGCCGCGGCGGATGTCGTTCTGGAAGAGGACGATGATGCCGAAGATGAAGGAGTAGGAGAGGAACTGGCTCACCAGCCAGTGGAAGGTCTGCAGCCCCGCCCACTTCGAGGCGAAGAAGCCGATCGTGATCATGCCGAGGCCGACCAGCATCGGGACCGCGGTGGTGCCCTTGATCAGGAGCAGCACGCGGTAGATCACGTACGAGACGAGCAACACGTCGGCGACGGCCGCGAGGATCTGCCAGGGTCCGCCCAGGCCGAGGAGGCTGCTCCATCCCATTCAGTCCTCCTCGGAGGCGAAGAACGCCCCGCCTTCGTCGCTTCGCGCCACCGCATCGGCAACTTGCACCGCGTCCCTGCAGGCAGCGACGTCGTGGACCCGCACCACCGCGGCGCCGCCGAGGATGGCGGCCACCACGCTGGCAGCGGTCGCAGCGTCGCGCTCGTGGACCGGGCGGCCGGTGACCTGCCCGAGGAATCCCTTGCGGCTCGTCCCCACCAGCACCGGCCTGCCGACCGATGCCCCGAGGAGCGAGAGCTGCCGAAGCAGGAACAAGTTCTGCCCAGCAGTCTTCCCGAAACCGAAGCCGGGGTCGACGAGCAGGCGACCAGGGGGCACGCCCCGTGCCTGCGCCCGGTCCACCCATTCGTTGAGGGCGTCCGCCACCTCGGCCACCACGTCCTCGTAGCCGGTCTGCCCCGCCATGACGCCGGGCTCCCCGGGCATGTGCATGACGCAGCACGCCACCTGGTGGCGGCGCACCACGTCGGCGAGGGCGTCGTCCTGCAGGCCGCGGACGTCGTTGATCATCGCGGCGCCGGCGTCGATCGCCGGCTCTGCCACCTCGGCGCGGGAGGTATCCACCGAGATGGGAACGTGGGGGAGCTCCCTGGCGAGGAGGCGAACCACCGGCTCGACCCGGGCGCGCTCCTCCGCGGGCGAGACGGGCTGGGCGCCCTCGCCGTAGGGGCCCTTCGGCCGGGTCGACTCGCCGCCGACGTCGAGGATGTCGGCCCCTGCCTCGACCAGCGCCCGGGCGTGGGCGAGCGCGCGCTCCGGCGCCTGGAAACGGCCGCCGTCGGAGAAGGAGTCGGGGGTGACGTTGACGATCCCCATGACCAGGGTGCGGCCGGCGCCTGCCTGCTTGTCGCCGATCACCACCGGCTGCCGGTGCGCGCCTGCGTGGAAGCAGGCGCGGAGCACCTTGCCGCCGGCGATGAAGGCGCCCTCGACGTCGGGCCGCTGCTGCAGGGCGCTGCCGAGGCGCTTGAGCATGTCGACGCGGCCGGAGAGGAGGAAGGCGCCGGGCCTGTCCCCCTCGGTGAGCCGGGGCATCGACTCCCTTCCGCCGCCGCAGAGCTCCCGGACCAGCGAAGCGGGACCGGGCTCGAGGCCGGAGAGGAGGAGGTGTCCCTGCACCAGGGTGCCGGAGAGGAACGAGGCTGCTGCGGCGGGAAAGCCGAGCGGGCGCAGGGCGAGGTGCAGGTCCCCACCACCGTCGAGGCTGAAGAAGCGGGCGCGTGTCATGTCGGGATTCGCCGCAGGTGGGAGGAAGGCACGTGCGGAGAAGCGGCGAAGGATAGCAGCCTGCGCGGGCCGGCGCACCGCCTCGTGTGCGGCGTGAAAAGCTCATGCACTGCATGAGGGCAGCCTTCGCCGCGCCCGTTCGAAAAACGGCCAGCAGGTCGGAACCTGCTGGCCGCTACGCGCGTGCGTGACGCCCGCCGGGTGCGACGCCGGCGGGCGGTTTGCCGGGCGATGCCCGGCTGCCGGTGCGAGGGGGCACCGGCGAAAGGAGGTCAGGCCTTGCCCGGCTCGGCGGTCTTGCCGAGGCCCTCGAGGGCGTCGAGGATGTTCTTCTTGTCCTTCTTCTCGCCGGCGGTCGCAGCGGGCCGGTTGGCGAGGACCGCGGTGTTCGGACGGGCCCGGGTGATCTTGCCGCCACCCATGATGACGTTGATGTCCTCGCCGTCGATGGTCTCGTGCTCCATGAGCGCGTCGGCCATGGCGAGCAGGAAGCTGAGGTTCTCCTCGAGCACCTTCCGAGCGAGGTCGTACTGCTCGGTGACGATCTTGCGGACCTCGGCATCGATGTCGCGAGCGGTCTGCTCGGAGTAGTCGGCGCTGTGGCCGCCGCCCATGCCGTCGCGGCCGAGGAAGACCTCGCCCTGCTTCTTGCCGAAGGTCATCGGCCCCAGGGCGGTCATGCCCCATTCGCAGACCATGGAGCGGGCCATGTCGGTGGCGCGCTCGATGTCGTTGCCGGCGCCGGTGGTCTTCTGGCCGTTGAGCACGAGTTCCTCGGCGATGCGACCACCCATCAGGACGGAGATGGCGCCGAGCGCGTACTCCCGCGAGATGTTGAGGCGATCCTCGACCGGCAGCTGCTGGGTGAGACCCAGGGCGCGGCCGCGGGGGATGATGGTGACCTTGTGCACCGGGTCGGTGCCGGGGAGGAGCTTGGCGACCAGGGCGTGGCCGGCCTCGTGCACCGCGGTGGTGTACTTCTCCTTCTCGGACATCACGAGCGAACGGCGCTCGGTGCCCATGATCACCTTGTCCTTCGCCGACTCGAAGTCGGTCATGTCGACCCGATCCTTGTTCTGGCGGGCGGCGAGGAGCGCAGCCTCGTTCACCAGGTTCTCCAGGTCGGCGCCGGAGAAGCCGGGCGTGCCGCGGGCGATGATCTCGAGGTCGACCTCGGGCGAGAGCGGGGTCTTCTTGGTGTGGACCTTGAGGATCCCCTCGCGGCCCTTCACGTCGGGGCGCGGCACCACGATGCGGCGGTCGAAGCGACCGGGACGCAGCAGCGCCGGGTCGAGGACGTCGGGCCGGTTGGTGGCGGCGATGAGGATCACGCCCTCGTTCGACTCGAAGCCGTCCATCTCCACGAGGAGCTGGTTGAGCGTCTGCTCCCGCTCGTCGTGACCGCCGCCGAGGCCCGCGCCACGGTGGCGACCGACCGCGTCGATCTCGTCGATGAAGATGATGCAGGGGGCATTCTTCTTGCCCTGCTCGAAGAGGTCGCGCACGCGGCTGGCGCCGACGCCTACGAACATCTCGACGAAATCCGAGCCGGAGATGCTGAAGAAGGGAACCCCGGCCTCGCCGGCGACGGAGCGCGCCAGCAGGGTCTTGCCGGTACCCGGGGGGCCCATGAGCAGCACGCCCTTGGGGATGCGGCCGCCGAGCCTCGTGTACTTCTTCGGGTCCTTGAGGAAGGAGACGATCTCCTCGAGCTCGTCCTTGCACTCGTCGATGCCGGCCACGTCGTTGAAGGTGATCTTGTTCGACACCTCCGACAGCAGCTTGGCCTTCGACTTGCCGAAGGACATCGCCTTGCCGCCGCTGCCCTGCAGCTGCCGCATGAAGAGGAGGAAGACGACGAAGAGGAAGACGATCGGCAGGCCCTGCAGGAGAACCTGCAGCCAGACCGAGTTCTGCTCTTCCTTCTCGAACTTGAACTTCACCGCTGCGCCGTCGAGCCGCTCGATGAGCTTCTCGCCGACGGGGCCCGAGGTCTTGTACTCGGTCTTGTCGCCCTTGAGCGTATAGGTATGGGTGTTGCCCTTGATGGCAACCTGTTCGACCTGCTGCTTCTCCACCTGGGTGAGGTAGGTGGAGTACTCGGTCTCCTTCACCTCGGTGCCGTTGTGGTTGAAGAACTGGTAGAAGCTGACGAACATCACGATCAGCACTACCCACAGCAGAACGGTCTTGTACGACTGTCGCACGCGCACTAGCCCCTCGGCATCTGGGAACGAAACAACCTAACGAAGACGCAGGGCCCACTCAACGAAATGCGGGTCTGCGCTTCAGCCACGGACGACCCAACGTCCGACGTCGGGCTTTCCTGCCGGCGCGTTTTCTCCGCGCCGCACTGCGTGGGTCCTCCCGGTCGGTGCTGACGCCCGGCCGATGCTTCCGTTGCAGTGCCACGCCAACCATCGAAGCAACGGGATCGTTCCACATCGGTGCGGTTCGCCCGACCTCCGGGTCGGAGCATGCTCCTCTTTCAACCCGGCGTCCCCTTCGATGCGCAAACCCGCCACGCCGGTTCGCCGGCCCCCGGCCTGCCGCACAGAGGACGCACGCCAACGAGCCAGATAGGCCCGCCGGCCCCTTCCACAACCAGCGACGCGCGCCGGAGCTCCCGGGGGACCCTGGCCTCGGCGAGCAGATCCGAGGCGAGGCGGTGCCCGGTGCCGGGAACGGGAAGGCGCTCGCCCCGTCGCACGGCACGCACGAGGAAGGGCGGCGCGGCGGTGGTCCAGAGCTCACCCGATGCCGGCGCCGCCGGCATCGGCAGCGGCCCCTCGACCGCGAAGACCAGGCCGCCGGCGGCGACGGGGGTGCCCGGCGCCAGCTCGGCGCTGGCGGTTACGCTTCCCTGGGCCACGGCGGTTCGACGCGCCGCCTGGCCGGTCGGTCCCGTCGCTGCCCGGAAAGCCCCGGCGCGAACGGTGACGAGGACGCCGCCGGGCAGGTGGATCTCGCCGCCGGTTGCGATCAGGGCGAGCGCCTCGGCGACCCGGGCAGCCGGCGGCGGCGCGCCACCGGCAGCCTCGATCCGAGCCCGGACGATCCTGCGCCGGAGCGCGAGGGGGAGCCGGCCGAGGCGGCCTGCGTCGAGGGCGCCGTCGGGCAGCTCGATCCGCGCGGCTGCCTTTGCCGCGCGCTGGGCGAGGTAGCGCTCGTCCGCCCGCGCCAGCTCCGAGAAGCGGGCGAGCGCCGGCACGGCCGCCGGCGCGATCGCCTCCAGCAGCGGGACCACCTCGGCGCGGAGCCGGTTGCGGCCGAAGCGGACGTCGCGGTTGGAGGGATCCTCCACCGGATCGAGGCCGAGGCTGCGGACGAAGGCGTGGAGGGCGGCACGGCGCACGCCGAGAAGAGGCCGGAGGACGAGCCCCCCGCCGAGCTGGGTGCGGGGCCGGATGCCGCCGGCACCGCGGACGCCGCTCCCCCTGGCGAGACGGAGGAGAACGGTCTCCGCCTGGTCGTCGAGGGTGTGGGCGGTGAGGATCGGCCGGCCTGCGGCGGCGCCGGCGAGGGCCCGGTAGCGCGCCCGCCGGGCGGCTGCCTCCACGCCCCCTCGGCCGGTGAGCTCCACCCGGATCACCCGGGCCTCGACGCCGAGCCGTCGGGCAGCCTCCAGCGCAGCCACCGCCTCGTCGGCGGCGGTGGGCCGGAGGCCGTGATCGACGTGGATCGCCTGGAGCCGCGGGCGCTCCGCACCAGGCAGCCTGGCGAGGAGCGCCAGCAAGCCCAGGGAATCGGCCCCGCCGCTGAAGGCCACGACGACCTCGCTGCCACCAGGCAAGCGGAAGGCGCGGAGCTGCCGCACCAGCGTGGCGGCGAGTTCACCTGGGGCGGCCACTGCCATCGAATCCTCGCGGGTAGCTCGTTTCGGCATCCCCGCCCGGCGGGGTGGTCGAGTTGTGGCGCCGCAAACCGGGCCGTATGATTGCGTCAAACACCATGCGTGGGGGGCATCGAGGCTGGAAGCCGGCCGGTCGACGACCGCCGGAATGGGCAACGAGCATGGCAGGTTGGATGGCCGAAAGACGAACGGCACCTCGAGCCGAAACGGGGTGCCTGCTGGCGGGAATGCTTTCGCCCTGCCCCGTGGTTGGTGGGAGCGAAACGAGGGGAAGAGCCGGACATCGGATTTTCGTTCTACGGGTCCAGGGGTCCCCCCCTCCCCCTCTGGGCCCAGGGGGTGCCGCCGGGCATCCCATCTCTACGAGGAGCGCGCCTCCTCGGACAGCGGTTGGATCCAGGGGTCCCCCCCCTCCCCCTCTGGATCCGCTAGGGCCGCCGGGTTCACACCCGGCGGCTCTTTTTTTGTCCGCCGTCCGGGCAGCCAGGCGGTCAGTCCTCGTCTCCGTCCTCGCCGTCCTCGTCTTCGCGCCAGAGCAGGTCCTCGCTCTCGGCGGCTGCCTCCAACTCCTCGTCGTCGGGCATGCGGGCGGCGACGTCGCTCTGCACCGAGGCGAGCGCCTCCATCCGGCGGGCGAGCCGGTGGAGCCGCAAGCCCTCCTCCTCGTCCAATTCGACGTTGGCGTCGACCTGGCCGAAGAGGTCGACGGCTGCACCGAAATCGCCTGCACGCCGGGCGAGCTCTGCTGCCAGGTAGATCACCCGGCCCTTCTCGTTGGTGGGAACCTTCCCCGTATCGAGCGCCGCGTCGTAGAGGTCGACGGCCTCTCCGAGCAGATCGCCCTCGGTGGCGCTGTCGCCTGCGGCCCGGGCGCACCACGCGCCGCGCAGGTAGAGATCGGCGAGGGGCAGCGGATCGTCCTCGGTGAGGTAATCCCTGCAGCGGGTCGCCAGCAGGTACCGCTCCGCCGCGGTGGGTTCCCGCGCCTCGAGATCGGTATCGGCCACCAGCTCGCCCCGGCGGATCCAGCGGCGCAGGTCGTCGAGGTCGTCCTCGTCCGGCATCCCGAGCGGCTGCACCGGTGACGGGATACCGGGCCGATCGATCTCCTCGCCCTCCTCGACCGCACCTCCCTCGAAGGCCTCCGCATAACCGGCGTAGCGGCAGCGGGGGCAGGCGTGCATGTCGGCGGCGATCGGGTCCGGCCCCTCGAATACCGGACGGAAATCCGTCTCGGAGGCCACCGGCCGAACGCCGACCGGCACCTCCACGGAGAATCCGGTGTTGCAGATGGGGCAGCGGAGGGTGCGCCCCACGAAGTCGGTCATGGGGCTACTGCACGTTGCAGACGTTGCCCGTCGGGGCTTCGTCCGGATTGAAGACGACGTCCTCGGCCTGGAACACGGGAGCGCCACCGGTCGTCGCAGGCCAGATGATCCTGCCGGCGATCCAGGTGTCGCAGGGCCCCTTCAGCTCCCTCGGGTTGTTGAAGCCGGGCACCAGCGCGAGGTCGTATTCCGCCGACTCGAGGAAGAGCTTGAGCGTCACCTCCACCGGCTCCATGCACTTGCCGCCGCCGCAGACGAGGCCCGCGCCGCAGCTGGCGTCGGTGGTGCAGTCGGCTGCCTCGCTCCTGCTCCGGTCGTCCTTGTTGAAGCGGGCGAAGACCCAATACGACTGGCCCGCCTCCGGCCGGTTGAGGGTCGCGGTCTCGATCAGCGCCCCGAATCCCTGGTCGTCGAAGAGCAGGTTCGGATCGTCGAAGAGATCACCGATGTCGCCCCAATTCGGCGCGGGGTTGTCCCAATAGGCGTCGTCCACGTCGCTCCAGAGCTTGTCCTTGGACCCGCGCACGAAGTGGAGGTCGATGTCGACGAGGGGATCGCCCGTCCAGCCGATCTCCACGGCGATGTCGCGGCGGGGGACGACCTGGATCTCCACCGCGGCGGGGACGCCCGCGGCGTCCTCGCTGGTGGTGAGGCCGAGGGAGTCGGTGACGGCGACCTCCACCCGGTAGGTGCCGGTGGCCTCCGCCTCGAGGGTGCGCTGGAAGGGCTCGCCGGCAACGTCCTTGAGGCGCGCCGCTGCGTTCGGAGCGGTGAGGGCGAACTCGACGGTGACGGCCTCGCCGTCCTCCGGATCGCCGCTGCAGCCCGGCCGCGCCACCGCATCGAAGGTGACGACGTCGGTGGGCTCCACCTGCGGCACCGGGTCGCCGGGCTCGTAATCGTCGACGCTGCCGTCGGCGTGCTGCACCGAGCGGACGTAGAGGCAGGCTTCGGGCTCGCTGTTGGGGACGACGTTCGCCTGCAGCTCGATCTCGAGGCGGGGATCGGTGTCCGAGTCGGATTCGATCACCACGACCGCGGAGGTGGCACCGAGAGCGCCGCCAGCCGGCGGGTCGAAGTTCACGGTGAAGTCGTCGGCGGCGAGGCTGGGGATGGTGGTGCCGGCGCCTGCCTCCTCGGGGATGGAGAAGCCTGCAGCCGCCGCGGCGTCCGGGTCGGCGAAGGCGACGCTGGTGACCTGCAGGGTGTCGCCGCCGCCATTGCGCAGGGTGACCAGCGCCGCGGCGTGGTCGCCTGAGGTGACGTCGCCGAGGGCGAGGGCCTCCGGAGGCGAGACCACGGTGTCGGCACAACGGCTCGGGGCCTCGGTGGTGCTGGGCAGGCAGGCGAGGACCTCGAGCCTGCCGGCGACCCCGTCGCCGACGAGGGCCACGCGCACTTCGGCCCGGTCCGGATCGTTGGAGCGGACCACCGCGGTGGCGAGGTAGCGCCGCGCCTCGGTGGGGCGGAAGCGGATCGTCACCTGCGCCTCCTCGAGGGAGGCCACGTCGAAGGGCGCCGCGGGCGTGGCGCTGAAGGCGGCCTTCGTGGCGGCATCGTCCGAGGCGAACTCGAGGGCGGTGACCCGGAGGGGCACCAGCTCCTCGGAACGGATCACGAAGGTCTGCTCGCCCGTGCTGGCGATGGGCACGTCGCCGAAGGAGAGCTCGGAAAGCGGCGCCCCCCCGTCCGTATAGAGCGCGATGGACGGGCGGAGCGTCGCCGCCTTCTCCTCCCCGCAGGCTGCGGTGAGAACGAGCGAGATACCCAGGAGGGCGGCGGCGACGGCGTTGCGACGGTTCGGCATGATTCCCCCAGCGACCGGAATGGCCATTCTACGGGGAGCCGCGGGGTGCGCCAACCGCGATTGCGTGGGCAGTTTCGTTGACAGGGCGCATCCAGATGTGTGGAATCAGCGACGACTATCCCGCCCAGTAGCAGGAGCAGACACGAATGGCCGGCACCGACAAGCGCAAGCAGAGCCTCTACTTCCCGGAGGACATGCTCCGCGAGATCCAGGAAGAGGCAACCCGCCAGGATCGCTCCCTCTCCTGGGTCGTGCAGCAGGCGTGGCGTATCGCCCGCACCGAGATCATGCGGTTCCCGTCGGTCAACGACGTGATCGGCGAGCCCGCGCTGCCCGACCGCAAGGAAGAGGAGCAGCAGGGCCGTTCCTGAACGGTTCTGCCCTCGTTCTTTCGGGAGATCGAAGACGCCCGGCGGGCCCCGTGCATCGGGGCCCGCCGGGCGTGTTCGTTCCTGCCCCGCCCCGCGGGTTGACGAGGCGCTGCTCCGCTGGCGATCCTCGGCTGATTCGCAAATCAACCGAGGGGTGAGCCGATGCCGACGATGCGGGAGCGGGTTGCCGAGCTGGAGCGCCGCAAGGCCGCGGCCCGGGAAATGGGCGGGCCGGAGCGGGTGGAGCGGCAGCACGCCCGGGGCAAGTGGGATGCCAGGCAGCGGCTCGGCAGGCTCTTCGACGCGGGCAGCTTCGACGAGATCGGCGTCCTCGCCGCGCACCGGGGCGAGCTTCCCGAGGAACAGGGCCGCCCCTCCCCTGCAGACGGCGTGATCTGCGGCGTCGGCAGGATCGACGGCAGGCCGGTGGCCGCGGCGATCTACGACTTCACGGTCTTCGGCGGCACGATCGGCGAGGTGGGCGAGCGGAAGGTGGCGCGGCTCCGCGACATCGCCCTCAAAAGTCGGATCCCGATGGTGTGGCTCATCGACTCGGCCGGTGCGCGGATCGAGGCGAGCGCCGGCATCGACGGCAGGCGCATCGCCTCGTTCGCGGATACCGGCTACCTCTTCCGCGAGCAGGTGGTGCTGAGCGGCGTGGTGCCGCAGGTGGCGGCGATGATGGGGCCGGGCGCCGCCGGCACCGCCTACATCCCGGCCCTCGCCGACTTCGTGCCGATGGTGCAGGGAACGTCGTCGATCGCGATCGGCGGGCCCTACCTGGTGGAGAGCACCGTCGGCGAGAAGATCGGCGAGGAGGAGCTGGGCGGCTCGAAGGTCCACACGGCGGTGAGCGGCGTAGCCGACCTCGAGGTGTCCGACGACGAGGCCTGCCTGCAGGCGGTGCGCGACTACCTCTCGTTCTTTCCCTCCCATTGCGAGGAGGCGCCGCCGCTGCGGCCTTGCGCCGATCCGATCGATCGGCGCGACGAGGCGCTGCTCGATCTGGTGCCGGAGAGCCCGCGGCGGGCCTTCGACATGCGCAAGCTCGTGCGCGTGCTCGCCGACGACGGGCGCTTCTTCGAGATCAAGGCCGCGTGGGCGAAGAACCTGGTCACCGGCCTGGCGCGGGTGGGCGGCAGGCCGGTGGGCGTGGTGGCCTCCAATTCGATGTACTACGGCGGCGCGCTCGACGTGAACGCATCCGACAAGGCGGCGCGCTTCGTCAACCTCTGCGACGCCTTCCGGATCCCCCTGCTCTTCCTGCAGGACGTGCCGGGTTTCATGGTCGGCTCGAAGGTGGAGCAGCAGGGGATCATCCGCCACGGCGCGAAGATGATGTACGCGGTGGCGTCGGCGACGGTGCCGAAGATCACGGTGGTGGTCCGCAAGGGCTATGGCGCAGGCTACTACGTGATGTGCGGGCGGGCCTTCGAGCCCGATCTGATCGTCGCTTGGCCCGGGGCGGAGATCAGCGTGATGGGACCGGAGGGCATGGTGGCCATCGCCGGGAGGAAGATGCTCGAGGCCGCGGAGGATCCGGCGGCGCTGAAGGCCGAGCTCGCCGTGGGGCTGCGGCAGCACATCGACATCTACCGGGTGCAGGCGATGGGACTCGTGGACGACGTGATCGATCCGCGGGACACCCGCGCGGTGATCGCGCGGGCCCTGGAGCGCACTGCGAACAAGCGGGTCGAGCGGCCCTACCGGCGCCGGGAGATCGCGCCGGTCTGACGGTGGCGGACGGGCGCCCGCCGCTGCGTCCGCAGGGCGCAACGGCAGGTGCGCGCGCGGGCGAGGCGACCCGGGCCGGTGCGCCAGCCCGGGCATCGCTCGTGGTGGATCACTGGCCCAGCGCCTCGCCGATGACCCGGACCAGCAGGTCGTCGAGGAATTCCACCTGGTACGCGCCGATGGTGGGATCGATGTGCGAGCCGCCGATGCCGCTGTGGTCGGTGAGGAAGGTGTAGGTGCCGCCGGTGGCGATGCCGAGCATGCGCATCAGGAACTCGGTGTTCTTGTCGACGCCGCTGGCGGCGACCGGGACGATGCGGATCCCCTGGGCGGCGGCGCTCGCGGTGACCTCCTGGATCTTGCCGAGCACCGACTCGCGCTGGTGCGGCGGCGCGTCGAGGACCACGAAGAGGAGGCGGGCCCGGGCCGATGCGCTCCACTGGCCCTGGGTGATCATCGCGTCGAGCCCCTGCTCCACCGCCTCCTCGTAGTCGCCACCACCGCCTGCGTCCTGCGCTGCGAGCTTCGCCTGCGCGTCGGCGACGTCGGTGGTGAAGGGGAAGTTGCGGACCACGTATTCGTCGTCCTGATCCCGGTAGAAGCCGAGGCCGAGGCGGATGGTCACCGCCTGCTCCTGCTCGGTGCGGACCCTCTCGATCACGCTGCCCAGCTCCACCTGCAGGTAGCGCAGCTCGTCGCCCATGGAGCCGGTGGTGTCGACGAGGAAGGCCACGTCGAGGACCGCGGCAGGGGTGGCGGCGTCGGCGAGCTCGAGGTCGAGGCGGCCTTCGGGCGGATCGGTGAGGCCGGTCTGCTCGGCGCTGGCGGCGCCGACGCTGGCGCGGACGGTGAAGGGCCCCTGCGCCACGGCGAAGAGACCGGCGAAGAGCTCCGCCTCGCCCCAGGCGTCGGTGCGGGCCCGCCAGATGGCGTTGCCCTGCCCGTCGAGCAGCTCGACGGCGGCGTCGGTCACCACGTCGGCCCCGTCGTGGACGACGACCGGGAAGCGCCGGGCGGTGTCGAAGCGCCACCGCGCCTCCATGTGGCCCCAGTCGCTCTCGACGAGGTTGCGCCAGAAGTCCCAGTGGTCGAGGTCTCGCCACTCGCCCGCGGTGAGCTGGCCGGGCTCGGGGGTGACGCCGCCGGAGCCGCCCTGGTCGCCGCCGCCGGTGCCACCCGTGGCGCTGCCGCCGGTGCCGCCGGCACCACCAGTGCCACCAACGCCGCCGGCGCCGCCGGCGCCGCCCGTGCCACCGGTGCCGCCCCCCGTCCCGCGCCCGGGGGAGTCCTCGTAGGTATCGCCGCCGTGGCCACCAGCGCTGTTGTCGGCGTCGTCGCCGCCGCAACCGGCGAGCACGACGAGAAGGGCGACGAGCAGGATCCAGGTCTTGCGCCACATCGTGAGCCTCCCGGCACCGGAGAGCAGGTGCGCGTACCGGAAGGAAAGCGCACCGCCCGGCTGCTTGCCAGCAGGCCGTGCGACTTCGCGTATGCAGGACGGAATACGGGCGGTCGATCGCGGAGGTCAGTGCGGCGGCCGCTCGGGGCCGTGGCGCTGCGCTTCACGCTCGTGCTCGTGCAGCTCGTGCTCGAGCTCGTGCAGCTCGTGCTGGAGCTCGTGCTCCGTCCGGGCCTTCAGCACCCGCTGGGTCTCCGTCTCGACCTCGGTCTCGACCTGCCTGCGCCGGACGAGCCCCTGGGTCTCGTCGACCCAGAAGAAGATCACCCGGAGGAAGGCGGCGATCACCACCACCAGGTAGCTCGAGAGGAACCAGTCGATGGCCCAGCCGAACCAGCCCCAATCCGGCGCGATCTGCACGTAGTAGAGGTCGGTGAGCGGGACGAGGACGAAGGCGATCCAGTGCGAGTTGCAGTAGGGGCAGGAGACGAGGTAGCCCAGCCACGTCTCCTTGCCGCCGAGGCGGCGGCGCAGGGGCGCGCAGATCCGCTCGTGGGCGATCGTGTACGAGATCCCCATCGTCACCGCGGAGACGAAGAAGAGCTTGAGCAGATTCGGCTCGATGGCGCGGCTCCTTCCCGAGGCCCCTGGGCGAAGGTGGGCACCGGGCGGGGCCGCTTCAACGAGCGGGCAGGCCGCTTCAGGCCCTGGCGGGCAGGCGCAGGATCTGGCGCGCCTGGTCGGGCGTCGCCACCTGCCGGTCCTTCGCCCGGGCGAGATCGACCACCCGCTCCACCAGCTCGAAGGAGCCCTTCGCGAGGACGCCCTTGCTCACGTAGACGTTGTCCTCGAGGCCGACCCGGACGTTGCCGCCCAGCTCGATCGCCAGCTCCGCCATCGGCAGCTGGTGGCGCCCCACCCCCGCCACGGTGAAGGTCGATCCCTCGGGGAGCTGGGAGCGGAGGAACTCGATCGCCGAGCGCCTGGCTGCCAGTGCGCCGGGCACACCGAGGACGAAATCGAAGTGGGCCGGCAGGTCGAGCAGGCCCTCCTTCGCCAGGGCGAAGGCCTCGTCGACCATCCCGGCGTCGAAGCACTCGATCTCCGGCACGATGCCCGCCGCGCGCATGCGCCGGGCGATCTCCCGCACCAGCGGCCGCGGGTTCCAGAAGACGTCGTCGCCGAAGTTGACGGTGCCGGTGGTGAGGGTGGCCATCTCCGGCTTCGCCCTGCCTTCGAGGGTGAGGGGCTGCGCCCGCTCGTCCACGCTCATGCCCACCGCGCCGCCGGTGCTGGTCTGGCAGACGAGGTCGGGGGCCAGCTCCCGGATCCGCTCGATGGTCTGGCGAAAGAGCTCGGCGCTCTGGGAGGGCTTTCCATCCGGCTCGCGCACGTGGAGATGGACCATCGACGCGCCGGCGTCGCGGCAGCGCCTGGCCTCCTGGGCGATCTCCTCGGGGCTGATCGGCAGGTAGGGGGTCTGCTCGCGGGTGGTCTCGGCGCCGACGAGCGCTGCGGTGATGACGAGCGGGGAGAAGGCCATCGGATACCTCCGCGGTTGGGCTGCCACGTTGCCAAGAGCGATCCCGCCGGGCAAGCGTTACGTCACCCGCAGCGATGGCAGCGGAAGTCCCTCGATCTGTCGCGTCGGGTCCCTCCATTCGCCCCCGCGCTCCGTTACGTTCGGGGCGATACGCACGCGGTCCTACCCTGGAGGTCGAAAGATGAACCGCATCCTCGTTGCCCTGGCCCTCGCTGCTGCCGCTACCGGCTGCGCCCACGTCCCCGCGGAAACGCCCCACGCGGCCACGCCCACCGCGACCTGGGACGCGGCCCTCGGCGAGGGTCCCCGGGTCGAGGTGATCCCGCTCCTCACCGGCGAGATCCAGGTCGACCGCAGCTTCCTCCTCGACTTCGACAACGGCCACCTGCACGACCGCACCGACGCGAAGAAGTGGGTGCCGGTGCTGGCCTATCTCGTCCGCCACCCCACGCAAGGAGATCTGCTCATCGACACCGGCTTCGATCACACCTTCGCGGAGAGCGGCCACGGCAACCTCGGCGGCATCGCCTTCCTCGCCTCCTTCGCCAGGCAGCAGCAGGGGCACGACGTGGTCTCGCTCCTGCGGGAACTGGAGGTGGATCCCGCCCGCTTGCGGATGATCGTCCTCTCGCACATGCACCCGGACCACACCGCCGGCTTGCCCGATCTGCCGAAGACGGTGCCGGTGATCACCGGGCCCGGCGCGGTGGAGAGCTACGGCGGCCCGTGGTACGCGCCGGCCGACCACCTCGCCGGGATCGAGTCCCTGCGGGCGCTGGCGCTGCCGGACGAAGGCGCGGTGGACCTCTTCGGCGACGGATCGCTGCTCGTGCTCCCCACCCCCGGCCACGCTGCCGGAAACCTCTCCTTCCTGCTCCGCGCGCAGGGCGGCCCCGTTCTGCTCACCTGCGATGCGTCGCATACCCGGGAGGGCTTCGATCTCGGCGTGGCCCCTGGTGGTGTCGACGACCGGGCCACCGCCGACGCCTCGCTCGATGCGCTGCGCCGCTTCGTCGCTGCCCATCCGATGGTCCGGGTGAAGGCGGGCCACGAGGCGAGCGATTGGGATCTCACCCGCGGGATCCAGGACGCGCTCTGAACGATCGCGACCGGAGTCAGTGCCGCTCGCGCCACGTCCCCGGCGTCTCGCCCATCCACGCCTTGAAGGCGCGGTGGAAGGCGCGGGGCTCGGAGTAGCCGAGGAGGAACGCGACCTCGGCGATCGAGACCCTTCGGTCCTCGAGGTAGCGCACCGCGAGGCCGCGGCGGAGGGCCTCGAGCTCCTCGCCGAACGAGGTGCCGATCTCCGCGAGCCTGCGGTGGAGCGTGCGGGTGCTCATGTGCAATCGCGCCGCCACCGCTTCGGCGGTGGGTGTGCCGCCCCGGAGCTCGGCGGCGAGGATCTCGCGCACCCTCCCCTCGAAGGGAGCCACCTGTGGAAGCGCATCGAGGAGGGCATCGGCGTGTCGCTCGAGCACCGCGCAGAGCCCGGGATCCGCAGCGGGGAGCGGCAGCTCGAGGTGGGACCGGTCGATCTCGATGATGCCGTTGGGGGCGCCGAAGACGACCTGCTTCGTCCCGAAGAAGCGCTCGAATTCGGAAGGATCGCCCGGGGCGGCGTGGGGCACTTCGATGCGGCGGGCGGCGATGGGCATGCCGCTCCAGTTCCGCAGCGCCGCCAATCCCGCGGCGAGGGTGAAGTCCGCCGCCTGCGGCGCCGGTCCGGGCAGGCCGGCGCGGAAGCGGTGGCGCACGATCGCGCGGTCGCCCTTCTCCTCGAGGGAGAATTCGGCGACGTCGTGGAGCAGCCGGTTGTAGCGGATCACCCGCTCCAGGGCGCCGCGCACGTTGGCGGCTGCTCTGCAGACGTAGTCGAAGACGTCGAAGGGGCCTGCGGTGTAGCGGGCGCCTGCATGGAGGCCGAAGAGGGGGTCGCCGACGTGCTTCGCAGCGAGCTCCCAGAGCCGCTCCTCGAGGTCCAGCGGGATCCGGGCATCGGCGCTCTTCGCCGCGGCAGGCTCGAAGCCGGCCTCCGCCGCCACCGCGGCAGGGTCGCCGCCCATCGCCTGCACCACGGCGAGGATGACGTGCGCCAGGCGCGCGGAGACGGTGGGCTGGAGGCTCTCTGCCACGATCCTTTCAATCCTTGCGGAAGCGCTGCTTGGCCTTCGGGGTGACGCAGGTGCCCGAGGCGCGGGTGACGACGATCGGCGGGTCGAGGACCTCGCAGGCGGAATCGCTGCCGGGCAGCGGGCGGATCACCTTGCGGGCCTCGAAGCGCATCTTCCGCGAGGTGTTGCCCTTCTCGACGATCTGCCCTTCCGCCTCGATGTAGTCGCCGGCGTAGACCGGGGCGAGGAACTCGACGCTGTCGTAGGCGCGGAAGAGGCCCTCGTCGCCGTCGAGGCGGATGAGGAGCTCGGTGGCCACGTCGCCGAAGAGGGCGAGCATGCGGGCGCCGTCGACCAGGTTTCCGCCGTAATGCGCGTCGGCCTGGCTCATGCGCAGGCGGATCGTGACCTTCTCATCCACGGGCATCTGCGTTCCTCCGGTGTGCTCGCTCTCTACCACGGCGCGCCTCAGGCGAGGCGTCGGAAGAGGCCGGGGTACACCTGCACGAGCCCGTCCTCGTCCACCTGCAGCGATGCGGTGAAGCCGGAGCGCAGCGATTCGAAGAGCACCGCTGCGGGGCCGGTGCGGGTGTAGCGCTGGGCGGATTTCCCCACCTCGAGGGTGCCCTCGCGGATCCAGGCGACGTCGATCTCGTGGGGCCTGTGATCCTGGAGGCCGATGCGGCGGATGGGCAGCGTGTTGGTGAGGGGCGACCAGCCGAAATCGACGTCGATGCAGCCGTCGAGATCGGGGCGCTGGTCACCGTTCACCCGCCAGCGGGTGCCGACGCGGTCGAGGACGAGGGTGGTGCGGCTGGGCCCGAGCCCCCAGTTCGCTTCCGCCCGCAGCGTGACCCAGCTCGCGTCGAGAACGAGGCGGTAGTCGGCGGCGACCGCGTGGCCCTGGTGGCTGCCGACGAAATGCGCGTCCGCCTCCCAGCCGCCGTTCTCGAGCTGTTGGAGGCAGATCGACTCCCAGCCCGGTTCGTCGAGCCGCTGCCAGAGGACCCGGCGGGTGCACTGCGCTTCGTTCATGGCTTCCTTCCCGCGAAGAGGATCCGCTTGAAACCGTAGAAGACGGGCCGCTCGGGGAAGCGGGCACGGAGCCGCTCGCGATAGCGCGCGAGGAAGGGCTCGTGCATCTCGTCCGGCAGGCGCTCCAGCCAGGGGACCAGGGTCGTGCCCTTCGTCCATTCCAGCAGGGCGTCGGCATCCTCGAGCAGATGGGGATAGACCTTCAGAAAGGCCGTGATCGATTCGGCGCCGCAGCCGTGGAGGATCTCTGCGTAGCGCTCCACCGGCAGGACCGTGTTCTCCCGGGACCAGCCGCCGAGGGCCTCGGCGAAGGGCGCCTCTGCTGCCAGCTGCCCGATGGCGACGTGGGTGAAGTGGTCGTGGTTGGCGGGGATCTGCACCGCGAGCTGGCCCTCGTGGGCGAGGCGCTCCCACAAGGTCGGGATCAGCTTCTCGTGGTCCTCGGCCCAGTGGATGGCGGCGTGGGAGAAGATGACGTCCCATCTGCCGCCGATCTCCCGGAGATCGCAGCGCTCGAAGCGCAGGCCGGGGCGGGACCAGGTCTGCGCCTGCTCGAGCATCTGCGGCGAGGTGTCGATGCCGAGGACCTTGCTGCCCGGGAGCGCGTCGGAGAGGCGGGCGGTGAGCTCGCCGGTGCCGCAGCCGAGATCGACCACGTGCATGCCCTTGCGGACCTGGAGGAGCTGGAGCAGGTCGACGAAGGGGGCGGAGCGTTCTGCCTGGAACTTCAGGTATTGCTGCGGATCCCACGCCATGGCCGTAGCGTTGCGCGGCGGGGGCGCAGGGGCAAGGGGCGTGTGGTCGAAACGAGGCGCGGCGGGTCGGGTTCACTGCCCCCGCCGCGTCGTCTCCTGGCGCGTGGGTGTCAGCGCTCGTGGACCGGCGTCTTGCCTTCCTTCTTCAGCACGGCGCTGTAGAGGTAATTGGCCACGTCGGAGGGTTTGGTGCCGGGGCCGAAGCCCGCGTCGAAGCCGATCTCCAGCGCCAGCTTGTGGTCGATGCGCGGGCCGCCGAGCAGGAGGATGAAGCGGTCGCGCAGCCCCTTCTCGGTGAGCATCTCCACCAGCTGCCGGGAGTTGTCCTTGTGCACGTCGCGCTGGGTCACGATCTGCGAGACGAGGATCGCGTCGGCGTTCATCTCGACGGCCCTGGCGACGATCGCCTCGTTGAGAACCTGGGAGCCCATGTTGAGCGCGTCGAACATGGGGTAGCGCTCCAGGCCGTAGTCCTGGTTGTAGCCCTTCATGTTCATGATCGCGTCGATGCCGACCGCGTGGGCGTCGGTACCGGTGCAGCCGCCGACCACGACGATCTTCCTGCCCAGGTCCCGCTCGATCGCCTCGTTGAGCGCATCGAAGCCGAGCTTGTGGATCTTCACCTCGGGGACTTCGATGGTGTCGTAGTCGAGGGCGAGCTGGGTCTTTCCGTAGCAGACGAAGAAGGTGTAGCCCTCGCCCGCCTTCTCCATCTGCGCCACGAGGACGTCGACGAAGCCCTGCCTGGCGAGCAGCTGGCGGGCGGCCTCCCTGGCCTTCTCCGAAGCCGCGACCGGGAGCACGAAGGAGAGCTGGACGACGCCGTCGTCCTTGCGATCGCCGTAGGGCCGGATCATGTGGCCCATGCCCTTGCTGGTTGCATGACTCACCGCGCCACCTCCGCCTTCGCCACCGTCCTGCCGTCCGGCAGGACCACGCCGGTCTTCTCCTCGAGGAGGTCGAGCACGGGGTTGCAATAATCGGCTGCCTTCTCGACCACGCCGGCGAGGCCCTTGCCACCGGTCTCGCTGCGCTTCACGCCGGCGAACTCGCCCTTGGCGATGGCGTTGAACATCCCGTCCTCGGCGGCCTGCTCGAGCATGGCGAGGGCGTCGTCGAAGACCTCGCGCTGGCGCTGGGCGATGCGGCCGTTCGGATTGATCTGCAGCTCGTCGCCCAGGTACATGCCCGCCCGGTAGACGTAATCGGCCATCTTGAGCGCCGCGTAGCGATCCATGAGGAAGGGGTTGTGCATCGCCTCGGTCATCATGCCGAGGAGCTGGATCCCCTGCCGGGTCCAGATGCCGACCAAATCCGCCATCGCGTCGTAGGCATGGGCGAAGAAGATGTCGCCGTCCTTGTGCTTGGTGGGCGGCATATACTTGAGCGGATGCTTCGGGAAGCAGCCGCGGATCAGGTAGGCCTGCGCCAGCTCCCAGAGGAGCGTATCGGGATAGGCGGTGTCGATCTCGAAGGAGTGGCCGAGGCCGATCAGCTCGTCGGGCAGGCCCGCGCGGTGGGCGAAGGCCTCGTTGATGAACTGGGAGGCGACCACCTGGTGCGCCGCCTCGTAGGCGTCGGCGGTGGTGATGTAGTTGTCCTCGCCGGTGTTGATGAGGATGCCGGCGTAGGCGCAGATCCGCCGCGAGAAATACTGGTCGACCATCGTCCGCCGCGGGTTGATGTCGCGGAAGAGGATGCCGTACATCGCGTCGTTGAGCAGGTGGTCGAGCCCCTCGTACGCAGCCATGAAGGCGATCTCCGGCATGCAGAGGCCGGAGGAGTAATTGACGAGGTGGATGTAGCGCCCGAGCTTCTTCGACTCGTCGTCGAGGGCCTCCCGCATGATGCGGAAGTTCTCCTGGGTGGCGAAGGTGCCGCCGAAGCCCTCGGTGGTGGCGCCGTGGGGGACGTAGTCGAGGAGCGACTGCGCGGTGGAGCGGATCACCGCGATGATGTCCGCGCCGTTCTGCGCAGCGGAGCGGGCCTGGATCACGTCGTCGTAGATGTTGCCGGTGGCGACGATGAGGTATTTGAGCGGCGCGTCGGGGGTGGAGCCGATCGTGAGCTGCTTCTTGAGGTCGTCGCGCGCCTGCACGCGGCGCTGGAGCTCGCCCATGGCAGCCTCGGCCTCGCGGCGCATCTCGTCGCGGATCGCCTGCTCCTCCCGTGGATCGAGGGGCTTCTTCAGCTCCTCGGTGGGAAGGCGGGTGAGCATCTCGATCATCTCGACGGGCGATCGGCCGCCCATGCGCATCGCGCGGCCGAGCCAGTAGGCGGCGCCCTTGTCGAGGACACCGGCCTCCTGGAGGCGATCGACGAAGAGGTTGGCCAGCGGCACGCCCTGCGGCCCCGCTCCCGAGAGGCCGAGGAGGCGCAGCACGGTGCGCTCGGTGGAGACGGTGGTGTGGCGCTCGATGAACTCGAAGGTCGAGGCGGTGATCTTCCAGGCCAGGGCACGGGCCCGCTCGATCTGCGCGGGATCGACGAAGATCTGCGGCGGAGCGTGCGGACCGGGCCGGGGCGGAATCGTCTGGGGCATCGCGTGCGTGGACATAAGGCGCGCAATATGCACGCCCGCTCTGTCGCCCGCAACGCAATCGGCCCGGGGCTCAGTGCACGCAGCGTGTCAGCAAATCTCGCAAACCCGCCGGTCGGCATCAGCGCAACAGGGCGTCCCAGTCGACCGGCTCACCGAGCTCGTAGCGCCACACGTCGGCGCCGGATCGGGCGCGCAGGTTCCGCAGCGCGGCCTCGATCGCCTCCACGCCGGTGCGGCCCCGAACGGCGGGCCGCAGCTCGTCCGCCTCGGGGCCGACGCGCGTGAGGCAGCGGCCCTCCTCGCAGGCGGGTTCGTCCACCGCCACCGGCGTTCGCGACGGAGCGATGACGCGGAACGCCCTGCCCCAGCGCCAGCCGTCGACGAGGCCGAGGAGACCGTGAACCTCGTAGATCACGCGATCGGGCGCCGGCGCGGCTGCCGGCTCCGCCGGCTCGAAGCGCTCCACCAGGACCGAGCGCATCCCGGCGGCCCGGGCAGCGGCCACGTCGCGCAGGCGGGAGTTGCCGACGTAGATCGCCTCGTGGGGCTCGACGCCGAGGCGGTCGCAGGCCCTGCGGAGGATGGCGGGGTCCGGCTTGCCGATCCCCTCCTCGCCGGAGATGAGCACCTCGTCGAAGAAGGCGCCGAGACCGCTGGCCACCAGCTTCTCGCGCTGGACCTCGGCGGCGCCGTTGGTGACGCAGGCCAGGGCGAGGGCGCGGTCCCGCAGGGAGGCCAGAAGGCCTTCTGCGTCCGGGAAGGGCCGCAGCCGCACCCGGCGCTCGGCGGCATACCGCGCGTCGAGTTCCAGGGGCGCGAGGGGCGAGCGCCGCCCCAGGGCGGCCAGCGCATCGGTCCAGACCAGGTGGCGGAGGGTCTCGGCGAGGGCGGGCAGGCCGGGGAGTTGCTTCTGCGAGGCGGGGCCGAATCGGCCCCAGAGGCACTCTTCCCAGGTCACCCCGAAGCGGGAGTCGAAGCCGGATCGGTCGAGGACCCGGTAGCGCGCACTGGCGACCGCTTCGAGGGCCTCGGCGAGCGTTCCCGGGGGAACCTCGAGGCGCTCCTCGGCAGGTCCGCAGGTGGCGGCGAGGGCGGCTCGAATCGCTTCGGCCTCTGGAAGCAGGGTGTCGTCGAGGTCGAAGAGAACGGCCCGGAGCATCCCATCACGATGGAGTTCGGGACCGGGGGGTTGCAAGCCCGCTTTTCATCGGGGCCGATGGTTGGCAGGATGCGCGCCCTTTCGGAGCCACCATGCTGATCACCAGAGCCCTCGCCATCCTCGGATTCGTCATCTTCGCCGTGCTCGGCCTCGGCCTCTGGCTCCAGCAGAAGGGCAGCCCGATGGGGGCCAGCATTCTCTGGGGCCTGGTGGGCGGCGTGGTCACCGCCATCTCGGCAGTGGGCGGCGCGTGGTGGGCGGAGGTGAAGAACCTCAAGCCGAACCAGGCCCTGGCCATCGTCGTCGTGGGCATGCTCGGCAGGATGCTCTTCCTCGGCGCCTGGGCGCTGGTGGCCATCGCGGTGGGAGGCGTGGACGGCCTCGGCTTCCTGGGAGGATTCGGGGCGGTCTATCTGGTCGGGCAGGTGCTGGAGGTCTGGATGCTCAACCGGCTGAAGGGCGACCAGCCGTCGTAGCCTGCGGGCGCAGTGTCTACCGCCGAGCTTTCGCCGTTCGACGGCGTGCTTATCTCTTCTGGTAAGGGGTTCGTGACCGGAGGAGGTGGCGCGATGAAACCGAGCGAAATCCGCGAGCAGGTGCTCGAGGAACACCACCGCGTCCTGCCCCTGCTCGACAAGGTCGAGAGCTGCGCACGGCTGGTGATGCAGGGCGCCGGCGACGTGGCGGAGCTCCGGGAGCGGACGCGAGAGCTCGAGCGGGTGCTCTGCGAGCTGCTCGACGACGAGCGGGAGCTGCTCCGGCCGGCGCTGAAGGGCGCCGACGCCTGGGGCGAGGTCCGGGCCGACCAGCTGGAGAAGAGCCACCGCGAGCAGCGGGAGATGCTGGCGCTGACCCGGGAGGCTGCCGAGGCCGGCAACCTGGATCCCGAACGCCTCGCCGAGCGGCTGCTCTACACCGTGGCGGCGATCCGGGCGGACCTCCGCAAGGAGGAGCAGCGCTTCCTGAGCCCGGAGCTCCTCCGGGACGACCTGGTGAGCGTCGCGCAGAGCGACGGCTGACCCGCCTGCCTGCCCACCCCCAGGCGAATCAGGCGAAGCGCTCCTCGAAGAGCTTCCGGAGCCGCGGATGCTTGCGGAGCAGATCGAGCGTGAGCTCGGCGTGTCCGTGCGCATAGCCGTTGCCGATGAGCAGGTCGGCGTCCTTGCCGACGCCCTCCGCCCCCAGCGCCGCCGCAGTGAAGGAGGTGGCGGTCGAGAAGAAGACCACCGTGCCACGATCCTGCACGGCCAGGATCGATGCCATCTCGGTCCGGGGCACGCTGCCGCAGTTGATCACCACCTCGCAGAGCGCCCCGTCGGTGGCGGCCTTCACCTTCTCGAGAACTTCCACGGGCCGGGTGGCATCGGCGACGATCGTCGCATCGGCGAGGCCGAGGGACTGGAGGGTGTCGACCGCCTTCTGCGAGATGTCGAGCGCGATGACGCGCGCTCCGTTCTCCTTCGCCTGCGCGCAGCAGAGGGCACCGCTCTTGCCGGCGCCGAGGACGAGCACGGTGTGCCCCTTCTCGACCGAGCGCTGCACCAGGGCAGGCGCGCCGCAGACGTCGAGGGCGGCGAGCGCGAGGGTGTCCGCCATGTCGCTCGGGAGCCTGGCCCAGACGCCGGTGGCGAAGAGGATGGCGTGGCCCTTCACGTCGATCCGCTCGTTGGCCACGTGGACGCCTTCGATCGCCTCGATCTGCAGCGGGGTGAGGGTGAGGGAGACGAGGGTGGCGATGCGATCGCCGACCTGGAGCACGCCGGCGGCCGGGTGATTCTCGCCGATCTCGCGGATCCGGCCGATGAGCATGCCGCCGGAGCCGGTGACCGGGTTGTGCATCTTGCCCCGCTCCCCCACGATGCCGCGCACCACGGTGGCGATCCGTTCGGCGTCGCCCGCGACGCTCTCCTTGATCTGCTTGAAGGAGGCGGCGTCGATGTTCAGGTGATCGACGTCGATCAGCAGCTCGTCCGGCCCGATGGGGAGCGAGGGGTCGAGGGCTTCTGCAGCCTGCGGCAGGACGCCGGCGGGGCGGACGACCCGCGAAAGGCCGTAGGGATCGAGGGTGCGTGCCACGGATGACTCCTTGTTCGAAGCGTCTGCGTATCCGACCGCTCCGGTCTACCGCAAGGGCTTACGCCAGCGGGCGGGCTCGGGGACCTCGACGCGGTGCTGCTCGATCTCCCGGACCAGAACCCGGGGGTCGCGCGGCGAGAAGGCGGTGCCGGTACGCTGGGTCACCGAGCGGATGCGGTCGAGCCGGAAGGCGCGGGAGCCCTCCTTGGCCGGGTCCCAGGCGATCAGGTACCAGAGCGGCAGTTGCACCAGCAGCCCGTGTGGCTCGATCACCCGCTGGCTCTCCGCCCCGTGGCGGTCGACGTAGTGGATCTCCAGCCGCTGCGACGCCACGAATGCCGACTCGCAGATCCGGAAGATCCCGGGGTCGATGGGGCCGGCGCCGGCGGCCCGCTCCGGGGGCACGGGCCTGCCGACCACCACGCGCCGGAGGATCGCCTCCAGCGCCCCGCGCTTCGGCGCAGGCAGCGAGCCGACGATCTTGTCGAGGGCGCCGCCCAGGGTCTCGCCCACCGGCGTCGGCGCCACGAGGCTCCCCAGCCGCAGGGAGATCCAGAGGTGGATCGCCTCGTCGACCGAAAGCGCCAGGGGCGGCATCGAGTAGGTGCTCTCGAGCCGCAGCCCGCCGCCGCGCCCCGGATCGCCGACGATGGGCACGCCCTGCTCGCGGAGGCTGGCGAGGTCCCGGAAGATGGTGCGCTCCCCCACGCCGAAGTGGCGGACGAGATCCTCCACCGTGCAGGCGGTGCGACGCCGGCGCAGGTATTCGGTGATCGCGTAGAGGCGCTCGTTGCGAGTCATCGGCTCGGAAGAAAGGTGACGGAGGGTCGTCAGGGTTGGCTGCGAGGTTCCACTTCACCGGGCGACGGACGCCCGCGTGAAAAGGAATATCGCAGATGAACCAGCAGAATCAGAACTCCGTCTATTCCGTCGTCATCTTCCGCGCCAGGGCGGGTGTCGCCGCCGAGCAGATGGAAGAGGCCCGGCGCTCGAGCCTGACCTGGCTCACGCAGCAGCCCGGCTTCGTCCGTCGCTTCGCCCTGGCCGACGCCGACGGCAACTACCTGCACATGGTCGAATGGGCGAGCCTCGAGGAGGCGGTACGGGTCGGCGACGCCTTTGCCGGCGCCGAGGCCAACCAGGCGTTGATGGAGCGCGTGGATCCCGAGAGCCGCCGGTCGTTCCGCGGCGTACCGCTGCAGGAGGGCTGATCGGGTGAAGGCCCGCTTCCGCCAGGAGGCGGGCCTCCCCACCCCTCTCAGCCCTTGGGGACGATGCCGCCGAGGCTGCGGATGATGTCGAGGGGGATGGGCAGCACGGTGTGCTTGTTGTTGCCCGAGCCGGCGATCTCGACCAGCGTCTGCAGGTAGCGCAGCTGCAGGGTCGCCGGGTTCTGCGACATGAGCTCCGCCGCCTGGGAGAGCTTCTCGGCAGCCTGCAGCTCGCCCTCCGCGGCGATGATCTTGGCGCGGCGCTCACGCTCCGCCTCGGCCTGCCGGGCGATGGCGCGCTGCATGTCGCCGGGGATGTCGATGTGCTTCACCTCGACGTTCGACACCTTGATGCCCCACGGGTCGGTGTGCGAATCGAGGACCTGCTGGATCTCCCGGTTGATCCGCTCGCGATCGGTGAGCAGCTCGTCGAGCTCGACCTGGCCGACGATCGCCCGCAGGGTGGTCTGGGCCATCTGCGAGGTCGCGTAGAGGTAGTCCTCGACCTGCAGCACCGCCTTGTCGGAGTTGATCACGCGGAAGTAGACCACCGCGTTCACCTTCACCGAGATGTTGTCCTTGGTGATCACGTCCTGCGGCGGCACGTCCCTGGCGACCGTGCGCAGATCGACCACGACCATCCGCTCGATGGCGGGGATGACCCAGCGGAAACCGGCGCGCTTCAGCCCGACGAATCGCCCGAGACGAAAGATCACGCCATTTTCGTATTCGTTGATGATCCGCACGCCCGAGATGAAGATGAGGAAGATGATCGCAGCGGGAACGAGAATCGCGATCAAGCCGGAGAAATCCATCAGACGATCTCCTCGACGGTCAGGGTGAGACCGTCGACGTTGCGCACCGCTACCGGGGCGCCTGCAGCGATGGGTCGGACGGAAATCGCCCGCCACCGCTCGCCGTGTACGAAGACTTCGCCGCCACCGGGGCCGATCGCCGAGAGCGCCCTGCCCCGCTCACCGAGCAGGCCGACGTCGCCGCCGAGCTGCGGGATCGTCCGCGCCTCGGCAGCCCGGACGAGCAGGTAGACCGCACCGGCGCCGAGGACGACGACGG
The DNA here is from genome assembly GCF_041687135.1 of Vulgatibacter sp. Classification (NCBI taxonomy): domain Bacteria; kingdom Pseudomonadati; phylum Myxococcota; class Myxococcia; order Myxococcales; family Vulgatibacteraceae; genus Vulgatibacter; species Vulgatibacter sp. Next base: position 116,863 of record NZ_JAWLCN010000014.1, read on the forward strand.
TGGGGATCAGGAAGCCGAGCGAGATGCCGAAGGAGGGTTCGACGAACCACTCGAAGTCGACGTCGTCGACCAGCAGGACCCCGCCGAGCACCAGCAGCACCATGCCGCCCACGCCGAGCAGGCCGCTGGCCACGAAGAGCTCGGCGACGATGAGCCCGATCCCCACCAGCATCAGCGCGATCGCGCCCGCCTGCACCGGCAGCGCCGAGAAGGCGACGAGGGCGAGGATGATGCAGATCGCGCCGAGCAGCCCCGGCACGATCATCCCGGGGTTGGAGAGCTCGATGGCGAGCCCGAGCCCGCCGAGGACGAAGAGCAGATAGGCGATGGAGGGATTGGCGAGCCAGTGGACGAGGCGCTGGCCCAGGGATGGCTCGAGTTCGACGATCCGTGCGTTCGCGGTACGCAGGACGACCTCGCCGGAAGGAAGCTCGACCGTCCTGCCGTCGACCGCGGCGAGGAAGGCTTCCTCGGTCGGAGCCACCACGTCCACGACATTGAGCTCGACCGCTCGCTCGGCAGGAACGCTCGCGCTCTCGCGCACCGCCTTCACCGCCCATTCGACGTTGCGGCCACGCTGCTGGGCGATCGATTCCACGAAGGCGATGGTGTCGTTGAGCACCTTCTCCCCCATCGCCTTGCCGCCGGCCTCCTCCGGATCCTGTCCGGTGGGGCCGACGACGGGATGGGCAGCGCCGATGTTGGTTCCCGGCGCCATGCCCGCAGCGTTGGCGGCGAGGGTGACGAAGACCCCTGCAGACCCGGCCCGGGCACCGGAGGGCCCGACCCAGACCAGCACCGGGACCTCCGCGCCGAGAAAGGAGCGGACGATCGCACGGGTCGATTCGAGGGCGCCGCCCGGCGTGTCGATGCGGACGAGAAGGGCGTCGTATCCCGCGACCTCTGCGTCCACGACGCAGTCCTGCAGGTAGGCCGCGGAGCCAGCGTCCACCGTCCCGGTGAGGGTGCAGCGACCCACCGCCGGTCGGCGGCGCTCAGGGAGCTCTCCCGACGCGTCTCCTCGCGACTCCTGGGCACGCAGGGGACCAGCGGCGGCGAGGGCCGCCGCGAAGATCGCGAGCACCAGCAGCGCACGGACGGGAGCGGGCGAATGGGAGGCGGGCCGCGGCACGTTCGACCTCGGGGAAATACGGAGGACTTAGCCTTACCCCACGGGCACCGCAAGAAAAGCCGGTAAGCGGCAGCGCTCCCGACTTCAGCGACGGGCCGGCGGCTCCATTCCGAGGCGGGCCATCACCAGCTTCAGATCGTCCCACGCCTTCGCCTTCTCCGCGGGGCTGCGGAGCAGGTAGGCCGGGTGGAAGGTCGGCATCAGCGGGATCCCCTCGTACACGCGCCAGGTGCCGCGAAGACGGGTGATGGGCGTCTGCTCCCGCAGGAGCGTCTGCGCCGCGAACTCGCCGAGGGCAACGATCGCCTTCGGCCGCAGCGCTGCGAGCTGCGCCTGCAGGAAGGGTTCGCAGGCGGCGATCTCCTCCGGCTCGGGGCTCCTGTTTCCGGGTGGCCGGCACTTCACCACGTTGCAGATGTAGACCTGCTCGCGGCGCAGGCCCATCGCCTCGATCATCCGGGTGAGCAGCTGGCCCGGCTTGCCGACGAAGGGCTCGCCCTGCTCGTCCTCCTCCGCGCCGGGGCCCTCGCCGACGAAGACGAGATCAGCATGGGGGTCGCCCGCGCCGAAGACGAGGTTGCTGCGGCCCTCGCACAGCTTGCACCGGCGGCAATCGCCGAGCTCGGTCCGCACGAGCGAGAGGCCGTCGGCGCCGCCGGGACGAGCCACCGGCGGGATCTCCACGGCAACCGGCAGCTCGCTCGCCCCGGGCCCAGCCAGGGGCGCCTGGGTCTCGCCACGGCCCTGCGCCCAGCGCACGTGCCGCCGCAGCTCCCGCGCCACCTCGGCCAGCTCCGCAGCGGGATCGCGTACCTCGCCCATCGTCACCCTCGTCCCTCGAATGAAAGGGCGCCTGCCCGCGTTGCCACGACCAGGGCTCCCCGTCGCCCGGCGCCCGTCCGACCGGTTGCGCCTGCAGGCGGCCACTGTATAGCCTGCAGTACGACGCGCATACGGGCGCATGCAACAGGCGGCGGCAGGTCGCCGGAGGTCGTTTTGAAGAAGGCGCCGTACGCCCTGTTTCTGCCCGTCCTCGGCTTTCTCTCGTTGTTGCTCTGGCCCGACGACGCCCACGCGTGGGGGCCCCTCTCCCACCTCGACTTCTCGACCGGCGCCTTGGGCCAGGTCTCGCTCCTGCCCGCGGCGCTTCGGGTGCTCCTCGCCAAGTGCGCGGACGACTTCCTCTACGGCTCCCTGGCTGCCGACATCATCGTCGGCAAGAACCTCGCCCGCTACGCGGTCCACTGCCACAACTGGAAGGTCGGCTGGAAGGTCTTCGACAAGGCGAAGGGCGAGCCGCAGCAGGCCTTCGCGCTCGGCTTCCTCTCCCACCTCGCGGCGGACACCGTCGCCCACAACTACTACGTGCCCTACAAGACCGTGGAAGGCTTCCCGGTCCGGGCCACCGGCCATGCCTACTGGGAGCTGCGCTACGACCAGAAGCTCGATCCGAAGCTCTGGCAGACCGCCCGGCGGATCACCGCGCAGTCGTTCCGCAAGCACGACGAATTCCTCGAAGAGGCCCTCTGCGATTCGTACGTCATCCCCTTCGGGGTCTCGAAGCGGATGTTCAACCAGCTCCTCTTCGCCGCGCGGATGAAGAAATACCAGGCGATGTGCGCCGTGGTCGCAGCCGAGAAGGATCACCTCCCGCTCACCGACGAGGAGGTGGCCGAGACCCGGCAGCTCGCCGTCTCGCAGATCCTCTCCATGCTCGCCGAGGGCGAGAAGGGCCGGGCCAACGACGCCGATCCCACCGGCGGGCGCAATCTCCACTTCGCCGTGAAGCTCCGCCAGCAGCTGCGCGAGGCTTCCCGCCGGAACGAGCTCGCGCCGGACGATGCGACCGAGGTGCTCCGGCAGACCCGCCCTGCCTTCCGGGAAGCGATCTTCGGCAAGCTCGTGCTCCCCGAGATCCCGCTGCGCTCCGAGGTCTCCGCCGCAGCGCGGGCCGCCGTGGAGCTCGCCGCCGAGGATACCGAGGGCACGTCCGCCGCCCAGATCGAGGCAGAGAACATCGCCCGCGAGGCGGACGACCTGCCCTGACCGTCAGCTTCCCAGCAGCGCCACCACCCGATCGAGCACGGCCCCGGCCACCGCACGCTTCGACTGCAGGGGCAGCCGATCCGTCCCGCCCGCCGCCACCAGCAGCACCTGGTTGGTGTCGGTGCCGAAGCCGCTCCCCGGTGCGGAGACGTCGTTCGCCACCACCAGGTCGAGGCCCTTCCGCTCCAGCTTCTCCCGGGCGTGCGCCTCGACCCGCTCCGTCTCCGCAGCGAAGCCCACGAGCACCGGCCGCTCCTGCCGCGACGAGTAGCGCGCGCTCACCGTCGCCAGGATGTCCGGCGTGCGTTCCAGCAGAAGATCCTCGGTGCCGGGCTGCTTCTTCACCTTCTGCGCCGCCCGCACCACCGGCCGCTGATCGGCCACCGCCGCCGACGCGATGAAGGCATCCGCGCCCTCCACCACGCGCAAGGTCGCCTCGAGCATCTCGGCAGCGCTCACCACCCGCACCACCTCGACCCCGGAAGGCGCGGGGAGCTCCACCGGCCCGGTGACCAGCGTCACCCGTGCCCCGCGTTCCCGCGCCGCCACCGCGACCGCATAGCCCATCCGCCCGGTGGACGGGTTGGAGAGGAAGCGCACCGGATCGAGGTGCTCCCGCGTCGGCCCCGCCGTGATCACCAGCCGGCGCCCCGCCAGGTCCCGCGGCGCGAGCAGCGATCGAGCCGCCTCCAGGATCTCCTCCGGCTCCGCCAGCCGCCCCGCTCCGACGTCCCCGTCCGCCAGCAGCCCCGACGCAGGCCCGACGAAGTGGTAGCGCCCGATCGCCCGCAGCGCCTCGACGTTCTGCTGCACGATCTCGTTGGCCCACATCGCCACGTTCATCGCCGGCGCCAGCAGCACCGGGCACCGCGCCGCCAGCAGCGTCGTCGTCACCGCGTCACCGCCGAGGCCGGCGCGCACCGCACCGATCAGGTTGGCGGTCGCCGGCGCGATCACCACGAGGTCCGCCCCGCGCACCAGATCGAGGTGCCCGTACTGCGCCTCCTGCGAAGGCTCGAGCACCTCGGTGAGCACCGGCCCACCCGAGAGCGCCTGCACCGTGAGCGGCGTCACGAAGCGGGTGGCGGCAGCGGTCATCGCCGCGCGGACCTCGGCCCCCTCGTGCACGAAGAGGCGCAAGGCGTGGCAGGCCTTGTAGGCGGCGATGCCGCCGCCGAAGGCGAAGACGATGCGCTTGCCGGAGAGCGGTCCCTGCAGGTTGTCGCGAGCCATAGTGATCACCGCCTCGAAGAAGCGTCCGATCTGCCGCGACCCACCCCGAAAGCGCAAGCCCAGACGGCTTGGCTCAAGGCCCCGGCGGCAACGCCCCGGCGGCGATCCAGCCCCGGATCGCCTCCTCCGCAGCGGGAGAGAGCCCGCCCCCCGGCGGCATCGACCCCTCGTCCACCAGCACCCACAGGCACGACTGCTCCGGCTCCCCCGGCTCCACCAGCGTCAGGCCCGTGCACGACGCATGGGACGACGGCACCCCGCCGCTGCCGTCGGCGCCGAGCAGCGCCTCGAAGGCCTGCCCCTCCTCCAGCGACAAGTCTTTTGCAGGCGCAGCGCCCCCGTGGCAGCCGCCGAAGGCACACGAAGCGGAGAAGACCGCCTGCACCGCCTCGAAGCTCGGCTCCCCGGCGCCGCCGCTCCCGCCCGTCCCCGCGAACGCAGCCTCGTAGAGCTGGTCGTCGCCGAACTCGACGCAGCCAGCGAGCAGCACGGCCGCCACCACGAGCAGGGCCCTCACCGGCACCTCGCGAGCATCGGATCCGCCGGCGCGTGGCATTTGATGCAGACCCGGGCGTTGGCCTCGTAGAGCGAGCACGCCTTCGAGGAGAAGCCCGGCGGATGCGGGTTCGACCCCACCCCGCCCCGCCCGGTGGTGGCGTGGCATTGGATGCAGCCCTCCTCCCGGTGGCAGCTCGTGCAGGAACGGATGTCGCGCGAGGCGAAGACGCCGTGGTGGTTCGGCCCCAGGGGCCCCACCCAACCCGGCGGATGAACGGAGAGGTTGGTCGCGCGCAACTGCGGCGCGGCCTGCTGCCCGATGCCGACCCGCTCGTGGCAGGTGACGCAGAAGTCCTGGTAGTTGTGGCAGCTCTGGCACTCCAGCGCGCTGTGCTTCGCCGGCACCGGGTGCAGGGTGATCCAGTCGTTCGGATGCACCTTGAGCACCTTGATCGCCGCGTCGTGGCAGGCGAGGCACTCGCTCTCGGTGTGGCACGCGTCGCACGTCTCCCGCGCGGTGAAGGCGTCCTGTCCGTGGGCCCGCGCGTAATCGGGCGAGTGGTAGACGCCGAAGGGATTGCCCAGCTCCGGCACCAGCGTCGCGCCCGACGGCATCACCTTGGCGATCTTCCCGTTCGCCGCCACCGGATGGCAGACGCTGCAGGCGCCGCCGGCCTCGCTCCCCCGGTGGTGGCATTCGAGGCAGGTCTCCATCTTCGGAAGGTTCCGCCGGTCGGCGATCTGCACCTTCTCCACCGCGCCGTGGCAGCGGGCGCAGGGGATCTCCTTCGAGACGTGCACCGCATGGTCGAACTTCAGGTTCGCCGTGGGGATCACCACGGGCTTCGGGCGCGCCATCGCCGTGGGATCGAAGCCGGGGTGGCACATCTGGCAGCTCTCGTCCCCGCGCACCGCCTCCACGTCGTGGCAGCCCTCGCAGGTCGGATGACCCGGGATCATCCGGTCGCTCGCCACCTTCGAGGCGGAGGCCTCGTGGCAGTCGCTGCAGGCCATGTCCTCGAGGTGGAGGGCATGATCGAAGCGGAGCGGGATCTCCTGTTTCGGGTAGACGGCCAGCGACCGGTCCGCCCCCTCGTAGTTGGACCACGCGACGGCGCCCAGCGGCAGCAGCAGGAGCGAGAAGAGAAGAAGGCGCCTCATCGGAACATCGTCCTCAGGTCGAGAACCGCGTAGCCACGCAGGTCGCTCGCGGTGACACGGTTGACGTTCTCCTCCACCACCAGCGTCACCGTGGCCTCCTCGGAGAGCTTGATCCTGCCCAGCAGCGCAGCCCCCACCGACCAGAGATCGGAGAGCCCCGCTGCGTTGGGGTCGGAGACGTTGGCGAGCGAGAGCCGCAGGTCGAGCCCGTAGCGGTCGCGGAAGGTCCGTCCCACCACGCCGTTGAGCCAGAACTCCCGGCCGAGGGTGTCGGGGTCGCCCCGCTCCCCGCTAGGCCCGCCGAGGTAGAAGGCGTCGGCGGCCACCCGCCACGGCACGCCGGGCTTCGACGAGAATCCGCCGAGGCCGCCGTAGAGCACGCTCTGCCCATCCTCGACCACGCCGGCAGCGTCGGCGTACGACGATCGCAGGTCGAGGTTGTACACCGTGAGCAGCGGCCCGCCGTAGAAGAGGAAATCGCCCACCTGCAGATCGGCACGCAGCTCGTACTCGTCCCGGGGGCCGGTGGCGAAGAGGTTCCAGATCGAGTCGGCGTCGAAGCTGGGGTGGTAGCTCTGCGCCTCCGCGGTGAGCGCGAAGCGGTAGGGGATCACCTCGACCCGCGTGCCGGCCCGCAGCGCGGCCCAGCGCTCCACGAAGAGATCGCGATCCGCCGATCCGTAGAGCTGGAGCACGTCGAAGAGCCGCACCCGCAGATGGGCGCCGGCGTGCTCCTGGTCCACCTGCCAGCCCTGCACCTCATCCGGCAGCAGCTCGACGTTCTCGCCGGAGGTGTTGCTCATCGCGCGGCGGTAGACCACTGCGGCGTCGACGTTGCGCACGCTCTCGAGCACCAGCCTGCCGCCGAAGATCGGCGAGGGCGCGTCGAGGTAGTCGTAGGCGATCGCCGCTGCGGGGTTCGAAGCGAGATCGGTGGTGACGCCGTCGCGGATCCGCCGGCGGTCGCTCACCCGCACGCCGTCCGGCGCGAAGGTGGAGGAACCGAGCACGCTGGTTCCCTTCACCTGCCAGCCGCCGAAGACGCCGACGCCGAGATAGGCGGGCGTGTGCACGTGCACGTCGAGGCCGTCGAAGGCGTAGAACTCGAGCTCGTCGTAGCGGATCTGCCGTCCGAGCCTGAAGTCGAAGAGCCCGTTGAGCGCGCCGCGCCACTGCAGGTAGGCGAAAAGGAGGTGGAGCTCAGGCTGCTCCGCATCGTCGAGCAGATCCTGCTCGTCCTGGTCGAAGCCGAAGTCGTGCTCGAGCCGAAGCGAGGTGACGAAGTCGATCCGCTCCGCAGCGCCGGAGGAGGTGAGGTCGAAGGCACCGAGGTCGAGGTATTGCACGATCCGGTAGCGGGAGATCTTCCGGGGATCGTCGAAGGGACGTCCCTGCCAGGAACGGAACTGGTAGGCCTGCGCCTCCGTGCGCGCGCCCACCGAATAGACCGCTGCAGCTGCGGGAGCGCTACCGAGCAGCGTCAGGGACGCCGCCAGCGCTGCAATCCGACGAACCAAGCCTCCTCCGGGGCTGAAGCGGGGCCGATGATAGCCCCCACCCACCGAGAAGCCAGCCCCATCTCACCGTAGGGGGGTCAATCCGTATTCCCTCCGTCTACACCGGGGTCGAGGGCGAGCAGCCGCCGGATCTCCGCGGCGGGCCAGACGGGACCCCTGCCGAGCCCCTCGCACTTCCGCTTCTCCGCGCGCCAGGCGGCGGGATCGCCGACGAGCTCCGGCCAGAAGGGATAGGCCCTGCACTGCCCCGGCTTCACCGCCTCCACCGAGCACCGGTCGCCGGCGAGGAGCGGGCAGCCTGCAGAACCTTCGTGCACGACGATCGCCATCCGCCCGCCGGGCAGGCGCCGCAGGTAGCGCGCCGCGAAGGCCCGGACCTCCAGCCCGAGGTAGGCGGCCAGCCGGGCCGGCTCGTCCGGATGCAGATGGACCAGCCCGGGCTTGCGGCAGCAGGCGCCGCATTGCGTGCATTCGAAGCGGAGGCGCCGCCGATCGAGCGGAACGAGGGGAAGCTTCACAGGGGCACCGTACCGCTCCTTCTCCTTGACCGGAAGCGATGCCCGTGCCGATGTTCCCCCCGCCTTGGACGCACATCCCGACAACAGCGCGGTCGCCCTCCGGCCGGCCTATCTCTTCCTCGTCCTCGTGATCGGGCTCCACTTCACCGTGGGCTCCCTGGTGCAGCTGGCCAACCCGGCCTTCGGCATCAACTTCGGCGAGTTCTTCTTCTTCGCGGGACTCACCTGGATCTTCACCCGCGCCCAGAACTTCCGGCCGGTGGAGTTCCTCGCGCTGCGCCTCCCGCCGGGCCGCACGATGTTCGCGGCGCTGGGCGCCGCGATCGCGGGTTTCTTCTTCGCCGGCGGCGTCAACGCGATCAACCGCTGGCTGGTAGGCCCCGAGCTCGCCAAACGCTACGACGTCACCGGGCTCTTCGAGGTGCGCTCGCCGCTGGAGGGCGCGCTGCTCGTCCTCGGCGTGGCGGTGATGGCGCCCATCGGCGAGGAGCTCGTCTTTCGCGGCTATCTGCAGCGGGTGCTCGGCGCCCGCTACGGCACCTGGACCGCCGTCGTCGTCACCTCCGTCCTCTTCGCCGCCATCCACCTCAACCCCGCCTCGGTGCTCGCCCTCTTCGCGCTCGGCGTGGTCTTCGCGCTGCTGCGGGTCTGGAGCGGATCGATCTGGCCGGCGATCCTCGCCCACGCGGTGCAGAACGGCACCTCCTCGGCGATGGTCCTCTCCGGGCTCGCGGAGGATTCACCCGACGAACTGCCGATCGGGCAGGCGCTGATCCTCCTCGCCGTCACCACGCCGATCCTCTGGCTGGCGCTGCAGCACCTGCGGCGGATGCCTGCCGTCTCCGAGGCGGATGCCGCGGAGCCGCACGATCCGGAAGCCGATCACCGCTTCCGGCCGGGCCGGGTCAAGGGGCTCGCCCTCGGTCTCACCGCGGCGGCGGCGCTCTCGCTGGTGGCGCTCTTCCTCGTGGACGGCGAGGCCGCTCTCGCCAGGCTGCAGCGCGCTGCGAGTGGCGGGCTCCCCGAGACGCCGGACGTCGAGACCCAGCCGCTGCCCGAGGAACCCCTCCGCGACGCCGGATGAGCGCCTTCAGCCGCCCACGAAGCGCGCCGCGTGCCGGCCCACCTGCGGCAGGCCGCTGGTGAAGAAATGGTCGGCCCCCGCCACCGTCACCAATTTGCCCTGCGGCCCGAGCCAGCCGGCGAGCAGCGACCGATCGTCGTCCTCGGCGCAGATCGCGAGCACCCGCGCCTGCACCCGGGCGAGCCCCGAGAAATCGAGCAGCGCCGTCGGAGGCGATACGAGCACCAACGCCGCCACCTCGGGCCGCCGCAGCGCCGCCTGCACCGCCGCCCACGCGCCGAAAGAATATCCCGCCACCGCGATCGCCGGAGCGCCGGTGGTCTCGAGGAGTTGATCGATCGCCGACTCGAGATCCGCGACCTCGCCGGGCCCGCCGCTCCACGCGCCTTCCGACGCGCCGACGCCGCGGTAGTTGAAGCGCAGGGTCGCGTGCCCTGCCCGCGTGATCGCCCAGGCGAGCTCCGCCACCACCGGGCTGTCCATCGAGCCACCCTGCTGCGGATGGGGCGCAGCCACCACGCAGGGCGGGCGCAGCTTGCCACGGTGGTAGAGCCCCTCGAGGTGGAGATCCCCCGAGGGGACCACCACCATCCGCTCCAGATACTCACCCCTGCGAACCATTCGGCCCTCGCTAGAGCGAGAACCAGTAGCGCAAGCCCGCGCCGGGCTCCAGCGCCGTGAGCGTGCGGCGCTCGAGGCTCCGCGCCAGCGGCGCGTTGGCGGAGGCGAGCGGCTCGGTGTGCCGCACCGCCCCCGGCGCCACGAGGAAGTCCGCGCCGAGCCAGAGGTCGAACTCGCCGAGCTTCCAGACCCCGCGGGCGCCGAGCCGCCCTGCGATCGTGGTCTGGAGGAAGTCGTACTCGTAGCTGCGCCCCTGGAAGCGCTCCTCGCCGGAGGGGACGAGGACGCCGAGGGCGCCGTGCAGCTCCGCGCCGAAGGTGCTCCGCCCGCGGCCGGGCAGGCTCACGGTGCCACCCGCCATCAGGCTCCACATCCGCGCGGAGGCATCGACCCTGCTGCTGCGCGAGGCGGTGAACTCCTCCCACGCCGAGGTGCCGACGTGGGTGTAACCGGCCTCGAGCCCGACCGTGAAGAAGCGCGAGTTCTTCGGCGCCATGCCGAAGCTCACCCGACCCGCGGGCCCTGCCCCGAATTGCGACTCGTCGGGGAAGGAGAAATTGTCCGCCCACTCGCCGATCGGGAGCATCGCCCTGCCGTCGACCTGCACGAAGCCGGGGGTCTGTGCTGCTGCCGGAACGGCGAGCATCGTCACGAGGGCGAGGGCAAAGATGCGCGACACGGGACCTCCCGGAGGAGCAAAGCCTCCGATTCCAGCTCGGCAGGCAGCTCCCCGGCAAGGTGGGGCCTCCCGTTGCAGGAGGCCAGACCCTACGCCACCCGCCTGGCGGCACTGCTGCTGCATGGCGGAAGGATGAGCGCCTCGACCAGGGGCCGCCCCTCCGCGGCGACCTGCACCAGCCGCCGTCCGCCGGGGCCCGCGACGACGGTGCCGCCGAGAAGGAAGCAGACCTCCCCGACCATGCCGTCGATCAGGACGGAGCCCCCCGGCGGCGGAACCTCCACCGGCAGCGCGAGGGTTCCCTCGATCACGTCCCAGCTCGCAGCCAGGGCGTGGTGGTGGGGATACCGCACGACGACTGCGACGGTTGGAAGCATCGGCGCTCTCCTCGGGGTTGGGGGAGGCTTCCGCACGGCCTCCCGCGCGGACAAGCGCCCACCAGCCCATAGAGAGAACCCCGGAGGGAGGCAAATGGGTCACGCCCCCCTTGCCAAACCCGGCTCAGACCCGCCGGAAGACGAAGACCTTGAGGTAGCGCCCTTCCGGGAATTGCAGCGCGATCGGATGGTCGGGCGGCTGGTAACGCTGCTCGAGGAGCTGCAGATCGACCCGCGCCTTGTCGGCGGCCTGGGCGATGGCGCCGAAGAAATCGCCGACGCTCACCCGGGCCGAGCAGGAGCAGCTCACCAGGATGCCGCCCGGGCGCAGCACCGCCAGCGCCGCGCGGTTGAGCGAGGCGTAGCCGTCGATCGCCGCCTCCACCGCCTTCTGGCTCTTCGCGAAGGCCGGCGGGTCGAGGATGATCATGTCCCAGCTCTGGCCGGTGCGCTTCGCGGCTCCGAGCTTGTCGAAGACGTCGCCGGCGACGAACTCGTGTCGCTCCGGATCGAGGCCGTTCAGGCGGAAATTCTCGGCGGCGAGCCCGATCGCGTCCCGGTCCTGGTCGATGGTGGTCACCTTGCGGGCGCCGCCCTTCGCCAGGTGGACCGAGAAGCCGCCGGTGTAGCCGAAGCAGTTGAGCGCCTCGCGCCCCTTCGCGTAGCGGCGCAGGGCGAAGCGGTTCTCCCGCTGATCGAGGAAGAAGCCGGTCTTCTGGCCGCCGCGCACGTCGACCCAGAACCTGGCGTCGCCGTTCTCGCGGATGGCGATCCGATCGGGCGGCGCCTCGCCCCAATGCACCGTGCCCTGCGCGGGCCCCTCGTCGGCGTCGACGTCGTCCCGACCGAGCTCCTCCCGGCCGAAGATGCCGCGGACCCCGGGGACCTCCTGCCGCAGCGCCGCGAGGATCGCGTCGCGGTGGGCGGTGAGGCCGGCGCTGTAGAATTTGGTGACGAGGAAGTCGGCGTATTTGTCGACGACCAGGCCGGGGATCCCGTCGTTCTCGCCGTGGACCACGCGGTAGGAGTCGGTCTCCTCGCCGGCGAGGACCTCGGTGCGCAGCAGCGCGGCGCGGGCGATCGAACGCCGCCAGAAGAGCGCGTCGATCTTCTCGAGCGGATCGCGGGTGAGGACGCGGACGCGGATCGGGCTGAGCGGATCGTAGTAGCCGCGGGCGACGAAGCGTCCCGCCTCGTGCACGTCGACGATGGCGCCTGGCGGCAGCCGCGGGGGCCTGCCAGCCAGCGCCTTGGCGAAGACCCAGGGGTGGCCGGCGCGGAGCGAGCGGCCGACTTCCTTGCCCAATTCGAGAACGGGATTCATGCGAGGAGATCCTTGGCGACGAGGATGGCTGCTGCCAGCTCGCGGAAGCCGAGGCCACCCTTCGAGTGGGTGACGTAGGCGGGGAGCGCATCCATCGACTTGCGGTGGCGCTTGATGTCGGCGACGCCGACGCCGAGGGGAAAGCGAGCGAAGAGCGGGCCGTCGTTGGGGGCGTCGCCGACGAAGACGAAGCGCTCCGCGTCCCGGGGAAAGCGCGCCTTCGCCTCCTCGACGAGGAGCGCCTCGCAGGCGCTCGCCTTGTCGAAGCCGCCGAGCCAGACGTTGACGTGCACGTTGGAGCGCACCGCGGAGGCGCCACGGGCCCTGCACGCCGCCTCGATCCGATCGGCGTCGTCCGTCGAGAGCTTCGCGTCCTCGTTCCAGTCGATGGCGAGATCGACCTCGGTGTAGCGCGAGTCGAGGGAGAGCCGGGCCCCCGGGTTCTCCTCGATCACCTCGCGCACGATCCGCTCGAGCTTGCGCCGATCGCGGACGCGCTGCCGCTCGTCGTCGATGTAGAAGCGGCGGCGGAGCCCGCCCTTGCGATCGCGGAGGAAGGTGAGGCCGCCGTTCTCGACGATGCAGGCGTCGACGGGAAAGGTACGGGCGATCATCTCGCCCCAGCCGGCGGGCCTGCCGGTGACCACCGCCACGAACATGCCCGCAGCCTTGAGCTCGTTCAGGGCGACGTAGGTCTCGGCCTCGATCGCCCCCCGGGTCGTGAGGGTGCCGTCGAGGTCGGTGAGGATCCCCTTGAGCGCGCCGAGTAGCGGGCGGGGGCAATGATCGAGGGAGCGCATCGGGCGCGCACCCTAGCGCATGTCGACAGTTTCGTCCCGCCCTGACGGGGCATTGCAGCAAGCGCCACAAGCGTTCAGTGTGGAGTCGTGATAGACGCTGCACCACGCCGAGGTCTTACCGACAGACAGTGGGAGCGAATGGCGCCTGTGGTGTCACGCCTGCAGCGCCGCGGCCCACGCGCAACGAGCGATCGCGGTTTCATCGAAGCGGTCGTCTGGGGGTTGCGTACTGGCGCTCCGTGGCGGGACGGTCGGCCAATGGAGCACCGTCTACAAACGATTCCGGAGCTGGGCCCTGATGGGGAGGTGGGAGGCCCTGCGACGTGCGCTCGGCGGTCAGGAATCGCCCGCCGAGCTGCTGCTGATCGACAGCACGATCGTGAAAGCCTACCCGCATGGCGCCGGCGCGCGGAAAAGGGGGGCGGGCAGAGCAGCCAGGCCCAGGGGCGATCACGGGGTGGCTTCACCACGAAGGATCACGCTGCTGTCTCGGGCCGAGGAACGCTGGTGCGCTACGTGCTGACCGGCGGCGAGGTGAACGACGTGACGCAGGCGGACCGGTTGCTACGGGGGCTGCGCGGGCGAGCGGTGGTCGGAGACCGTGCCTACGACAGCGATGCCCTCCTGGCGTCCATCGCCGCGCAGGACATGGCGGCCGTCGTTCCTTTTCGCAGGAACCGCAAGGTGCAGCGGCCGCTCGATGCCGAGGCGTATGCGCAGCGCAACGTGATCGAGAGGCTCTTCGACCGGCTCGTATCTTGCTCACTCGGTCGCGCTGGCGCGGGACCAAGCGGACAAGAAGCGCACTTCGCGCACAAACGGCTTTGCGTTGGAGCGCCCAACTGGGCGCTCCAGGCCTTCCGGCGGGTGGCGACCCGCTACGACAGGACCGCATCGTCGTACGGCGCGGTGGTCGCATTGGCCTCGGCGCTGGTAGTGCTCTCGGGGTGGACGGCGTGAGCGCGACCCGCCACACCACCTTCTGCTTCACACTGCAGCCGACCGCTGCCCAGGAGCAGGTGTTGTGGCGCCACGGGGGCGCGGCTCGCTTCGCTTTCAACCAGGCACTGCGCCTCGTGAAGAATGCGCTCGAAGCCAGGAAGGCGAACGCCGAGCTGCACGTGCCGTGGTCGGGATTCGACCTCATCAACACGTTCAACCGCTGGAAGAGGTCCGCCGAGGCGGGGCTCGACGAGCAGGGGAACGTGGGCCTCGCCTGGCGCGGGGAGGTCCTCCAGCAGGTCTTCGAGGAAGCTGCAGTCGATCTCGGGTGCGCACTTCAGGCGTCCTCAGCCCGTCGCAGATCGGGTGGCAAGACCGCTGGTTTCCCTCGGTTCAAGAAGCGCTCCGACGCGCGGCAGTCGTTCCGGATCCGAAGCAAGGGCCGTGGCGAGAGGGCCGAGATTCGTCTCGGCGCCGAAGGGCGGGCCCGCAGCATCCGGCTGCCGAAGATCGGGACGCTGGGGGTGCGTGAGGACACCCGCAAGCTGCGGCGCATGCTGCGAAACGGGCGCGCGAGGATCCTGTTCGCCACCATCTCCCACCAGCTCGGCGGCCGCTGGCGGGTGAGCCTCAACCTCGAGGCAGCCCCGCTGCATCCAGCGCTGCAGCGCGCAAGCGACGAGGCTCGTGAGCCGGTCGGCATCGACCGGGGGCTGCAGACCTTCGCCGTGCTGGCCGATGCGAGGGGGCGGGAAGTCGAGCGCATCGACGCCCCGCGTCCGCTGCGCAGCGCGCTGCCGAAGCTGCGGCGGCTCAGCCGGAGCTTGACCCGCAAGAAGAAGGGCTCTCGCAACCGCGTCAAGGCGCGCATGCGTCTCGCGAGATTCCATCAGCGCATCGGGAATGTACGCCGCGATTTCGTGCACCGCGTATCGAGTCGGATGGCCCAGACCCACGGCCACCTGGTCCTCGAGACGCTGTCCACGGCGGGGCTGATGCGGACCCGACTGGCGCGCTCCCTCGCCGACAGCGCCTGGGCGA